>DATEUG010000087.1:0-4388 GCA_035283225.1 Patescibacteria group bacterium
CAGTAATTGCGGCCGATGAAACGGCTCAAGAGGACAACGACAACCATATTGTCATAAACTCTAATGACAACAGCAAGGCTAAGTGGTTTGTCGTTCACACTTACTCCGGCCATGAACTAAAAGTGGCCCAAGCTTTGGAACAGCGGGCCAATTCAATGAAGTTAACCGACTATATTTTGGAAATCTTAATTCCCACCCAAAACAAAATCCAGATTAAAAAAGGCCAGAAATTCTCGATTAAAGAAAAACTTTTCCCCGGCTACATGCTGGTTAAACTGGTTTTAACTGACGATTCCTGGCTGGCAGTCAGAACCACCCAGGGAGTGACCGGCTTTGTCGGCATGGGCAACCAACCTACCCCCTTACCCCAATCTGAAGTGGATAACATCATGAAGTTTATGGCCATGGAGGCGCCCAAGTACAAAGCTGCCTTCTCTGTTGGCGAAGCCGTTAAAATCATCGAAGGCCCGTTTGCTGATTTCTTGGGCTCAGTTGAAAGCATTGATGACGCTAAGGGTAAAGTGAAAGTCTTAGTCTCCATCTTTGGCCGCGAAACTCCGGTCGAACTGGACTTCTTGCAGGTCCAAAAAATCTAACCTTTTATGGCAAAGAAAATTAAAATCGTTTTAAAACTAAACTTACCGGCAGGCAAAGCCAATCCGGCTCCCCCGATCGGCCCGGCTTTGGGCCAGCACGGGGTAGCGATCATGGATTTTTGCAAACAATACAACGAAAAAACCAAGGAGATGCACGGCATTGTCCCGGCGGTGATCACCGTTTATGAAGACAGAAGCTTTGAGTTTGAGTTAAAAAAGCCCCCGGTTGCCTCGTTAATTAAAGCCGAGTTAAAGATCGAAAAAGGCTCGGGCACGGCCGGAAAAGAAGTAGTTGCTACCATGACTGATGCCCAAGTTGGCAAAATTGCCCAAGAGAAAATGGATGATTTAAATGCCAACGATTTAGAAGCCGCCAAGAAAATTGTCGCCGGTACCGCCCGATCAATGGGCATTAGGGTGAAGTAATTATGGGAAAAAAGAAAATTGCCTTGGTCGACTTGTCCCAATCGGAAACACCCCAGCTTAAAGCCACTGGTGTCAGAAGCCAAAAGTTAAATCTCAAGAAAAAAGACCAGCCCCAAGAAGACATGGGCACGCCCATCGCTAAAGCCCAGGTTGAATCAGCTAAGGTTAAAAAAGAGGAAAAACCAGCCACTAAAATTCGCAAAAGAATAAAGCACGCCCACTCCAAGCGCTATCAGGCCGCTAAAAAGCTAATCGACCAAAAAAAGGCCTACGCGGTAGACAAGGCGGTTAAGCTCTTAAAAGAAACCTCCACCGTCAAATTTGACGCTTCTGTAGAGCTTCACGGCAATTTAAGCCTGGAAAAAATTGCCGGGGAAATGACCCTCCCCCACGGCACCGGTAAAACTTTAAAAGTGGAGATTGCTTCGGATAAAACTTTAACTAAGCTTAATGCCGGCACGATTGACTTTGATGTTTTAGTCGCCGAACCGACAATGATGCCTAAACTAGCAAAATTTGCCAAGTTATTGGGCCCTAAAGGTCTAATGCCTAACCCCAAAACCGGCACCATTTCGGCTGATCCTCAAGCGACAGCCAAAAAACTAGCCGGCGGGGCGGTCAGATTTAAATCTGAAAACAAAGCCCCCTTAATTCACTTAGTGGTCGGCAAACTTAGTTTTAAAGAGGAAGCTTTAACCGCTAATGTGACTGCCGCCATCAAAGCGATCCAACCGAAAAACTTAACCTCGCTTTATCTGACTGCCTCAATGTCCCCGTCGATTAAGCTTTCCTTAGCTTAAACTTCCCCACCCGTAAGCGGCGCAAATGAGCCGCATGAGCCGGCAAATTAAGCTTGGCGCCGATATCAACTGCTAACTGCCTCATGTAAGTGCCGCTGCCGCAAACCACCCGCACCTTCAGGGAAGATCCCTGCAGGCTAACCAGCTTGATTGACTTGATCTTTACCTGGCGGCTTGGAAGATTAACCGTTTCACCCTCCCGGGCAATTTTGTACAGCCGCCGACCGCCAACCTGCACCGCCGAATACGCCGGAACAGTTTGTTCATATCCAGGTACAAAACCGCGCAACGCGGCGGCGGCTTCGGCCGGAGTAATTTTCCCTATCTTAGAAGTCTTAATTACTTTACCCGTGCTATCTCCTGTATCTGTTTTCTCCCCTAATTTTATTTCCATTTCATATTCTTTTTCCCAACCCCTGATTTCATCAAAACGCCTGGTAGCCTTGCCGATTAAGATTAATAAGACCCCGGTTGCAAAAGGATCGAGCGTCCCGCCATGCCCAACTTTCACCCTGAGCGAAGTCGAATGAGTTATCTCCCCCCGGATTTTAGCTACCACATCATGACTGGACCAACCGACTGGCTTGTCGATCAATAAAATATCTGACTCTAAATTTACTTTGCCTTTGACAAATTCCATCCCCCGATTATATAATGCCCTTTGTCCGAAGACCGTAAGCAAAAAACTAAGTCTTACCAAGGATTGTATGCCAAGTCAGAAAAACATTGATACCGTCACTTCCCTTAAAGAGAAACTCTCCCGTTCTAAAAGCGTGGTTTTGGCCGATTACCGCGGCTTAACCGTCAACCTGCAGCAAAAACTAAGGCGCCAAGTTAGGGCTGCCGGCGGCGAACTTATGGTAATCAAAAACAGGCTTTTAAAGATCGCTTTTAAAGAGGCAAAATACGACATTGAACCCCTGATTACCTCTTTTACAGGCCCCTCAATCACCTTACTAGCCTACGAAGATGAATTGGCGCCAATTAAAGTATTATTTGAATTTGCTAAAGAGCATGAACTGCCCAAGTTTAAAGCCGGCTTTTTCAACCAATCCCCTTTAACCGGTGAACAGCTGGAACAACTGGCCCAGCTGCCGAACAGAGTGGAGTTGATCGCTAAAACCGTCGGCACCCTGAAAGGACCTTTATACGGCCTGGTTAATGTTTTATCAGCCAATATTAGAAATTTGATTTATGCGCTCAAAGCGCTGCAGGAAAAGGCGGTGAATTAATAAATGGCAGACGAACCCAAGAAAGAAGCCAAAAAAGAGGTGAAAACATCAGCCTCTTTACAAAAAATCATCGACAGCGTTGAGAAATTAACGGTGTTAGAGTTAGCTGAATTGGTCAAGGCCTTAGAGGATAAATTCGGCGTTTCCGCCGCTGCCCCCATGGCTGCTGCTCCCGCTGCTGGAACTCCAGCTGCCGGTGCTGCTGCTGCCCCCGAAGCCAAAGCTGAATACCAATTGGTATTAACCAGCGCTGGGGCTAACAAAATCGGCGTGATTAAAGCTTTAAGAGAAATTAATCAGGAATTAGGCTTAAAAGAAGCCAAAGATCTGACTGAAGCGGCTCCTAAAGAAGTCGGTGTTTTCAAAAAAGAAGAAGCCGAAGCCGCCAAGAAAAAACTCGAAGAAGCCGGCGCCCAGGTAGAGTTGAAATAAGACCTCTATTGACAGCTTGCTTATACATTTGATATATTCTGACTAGGCTTACAGGCTATGGCTGATCAAACTGTATCAAAAGATAAATCTCTGTCACTAGAGAACCTGCCTGACCTTCTCACTGTCCGTGAAGTGGCAAATTTGCTGCGCGTTTCTCCCCTGACCATTAAACGCTGGGGCAAACGTGGCAAACTGCCGGCAATCAGAATCAACTCCAGAGGTGACAGGCGCTACAAAAAAGAAGCCGTCCTCTGGCTACTGGGGATTACTGAGAAGTAGCTGTTTCTTTAAGCTTCCTCACCGGAATAAAGCTGATCTCCATTAAACCCTGTTTAAAGTTAACTTTAACCGCTTCTACCTTGCCCTTATCAGCTTCACGGCTAGAATTATATCGACCCATAATTAGTCCGTTCAAGGGTAAAGTTTTGTATCGATTGCTTACTATGTCAATGTTAACAATCTTTAACAGCTTGGCCATAAACTTGATCGCCGGACTAATACCCGTTACCTCGTCTAGAAAAAGCTTGCCATCATGAGAAATAACGGAGATTGTCGGTGTTACTGATAAACCCTTTGTCACCGGGCAAGAAAAAATGAACATAGTCGTATCCAGATTAGTAACCTCAATCTTACCAACCTTAAATCCTTTGATTAACTTATTAGCCATTGACTCAAGTATTTCCGGAGCCTCATCGCCCCCGGCAGACAGATTGAAGATTAAACCCTGATCCATCGCTTGATCCAGCTGTTCAAAGACGGGTCCATTCTCCGGCGAATATTTAATAGTATTTTTAGCTCCAGCCTTTTCGTAACCCCAAGTGGCACGGGGTCGGCGCTTGGGTTTTTCCTCTACCTGTTCTGCCGGAACGGCTTGCTTAGGCTTGGGTTGAACCTTAGTGTGG
>DATEUG010000088.1:0-3129 GCA_035283225.1 Patescibacteria group bacterium
ATGCGGTCATGACTTATGGTGATCTAGAGGCAAAGTGGCGCCGGCTCCAAGACCAGCTGGAAGCCGTTGCCAAAGTTCAGGTTGAGGCGGTTAACGCCAATGAGGTTTTAAACGCCATCAGCCAAATCACGCCGCTTGACACCAGCTACACCACGATAACCCTTAATGCCAAAAAAGTAGTTTTGGAAGGCCAAACTTTATCTAATGTCGGCTTGGCCACGTTATTAACCAAGGCTCAAAGCCAGCCCCCGTTTAAAGAGGTAACCTTAGAAACCGTCAGCTCAAGCGTCGATCAAAGTGGAGTGATCACCTTTAGGCTGACTTTAACTTTATGAGTTTAATCCCCAATCGACCATTAAGCCGCCAACAGTACGTCAAGTACTTTACCCGATTTAAAAAATTAAGCGAGCGGCCGGAAGCACGCCTATCCGGATTAGTCTCGCTAACCATTTTTACCGTTGCCTTTTTCGGAGTCTTTGCCATTCTACCCACCCTAAAAACAATCGCCGCTTTAAACCGACAGCTTAAAGACGCCGATTTAGTAAACTCAAAGCTTCAGCAAAAAATTGTCTCATTAAACACTGTCGAGGGTGAGTATATTAGGCTCACCCCGGACCTCCCCGCGGTCGAAGCGGTTTTACCGTCAACGGCCGCCTTCGAACGCCTTGCCTGGCAAATTAACTGGCTGGTAAAAAACTTAGGAGTCGAATTTGTCAGCGGCAGCTTCGGCGAATTTTTCTTAACCACTACCGACCAAAAAGAAGAAGCGGTCGGGTTGACGGTAGAACTGTCAGTTGCCGGCAGCTACAGCCAAATTAAAACTTTGATTGATCAAATTGTGGCCCTTGATAGATTAATTACCCTTAATGACGTCAGCATCAGCAATAAAAGGGTAACGCTTAATAATCAAAGTCTAACCGCCAGTCTCAAATTAACCGCTTATTATCTCCCTGAAACCCCATGATTTCTAAACTTTACGAAGAGCGACTAAGGCATGATTTAGCCAGATTAGCGATTTTGTCTTTGATTACCGTGGTTATTTGGATAGGCGTGGCTGTTTACCAGGCCTTAAATAAAAGCCAGTTGACCCCGGACGTAAAAAAGCAGATTTTACCCTTGACGACCTCTATTGAGCTTGACACAATGGAGTCAATTAAACAAAGACAAACCGTGCAGCCTGCCGACTGGACTAGCTTACAGCCGGCTCAAACGGTGGATGTTTTATTGCCTCCGCCTGAAGCGTCGGCGGCGGCAACGGCCTCGCCATCAGCTTTATGAAATTAACTTTAACTAAAATCCATTTCCCCACCGCCCTGGGATTATTAATCTTATTGGTGGCAATCGGGGTGGGAGTATTTTTAATTCAAACCCGGACCGGTACCGAAACCGGGGCCGAAGCCGACTTAACCCCCAATCAGGTACGCATCACCAATGTAACCGATACCAGTTTTTCTGCTTCCTGGACTACCGACAAAGACATTTTTGGCAGCGTTAAGTATGGGGCGGCCGCCAATGAAATCCGTCAAAGCGCTCTTGATGATCGGGATCAATTGTCCGGAGCCGCCGGTGCTTTTGACGTTCACCACGTTACCATCCAAGGCCTAAAACCGGGTACCAAATATTACTTTAAGTTAAATTCCGGTGACAAAGAGTTTGACAACCAAAGCAAACCCTTTGAGATCACCACCGGTCCGACCCTGGGTGCTCCCCCGGCGGCTGATCCGGTTTACGGGACTATTTTATCCCCTGCCGGCACGCCGGCCGAAGGGGTGGTGGTTTATATTAATGTCGCTAACGCTGCCCCGCTGTCGGCTTTGGCTAAAACCAACGGCAACTGGGCCTTATCATTATCGACCGCCAGAAACACTAACCTAAGCTCTTATCTAACCTACGACACTCAAGCCACAATTGTGAATTTATTAGTCCAGGGCGGAAAACTAGGCACGGCGCCGGCAATCACCACCACTGCTAACGACAGCCCCGTGCCCGACATTACCTTGGGAAAATCAAGTGACTTTCGCACTACGAATGTGGAAAGTATCAACCAGCAAGCCACTTCCGGCTTTGCCGACTTAACCGCTTCCGGTTCGGCAGAAGCAACCGCTTCCGGTGACGTCACCTTGGAAAACCCCGGCTTTAACGGCGAAGTAATTAACGCCACCCAACCGGCGTTTATCGGCTCCGGCCCGCCTGGAATAGTGTTGGCAATTGAAGTTAACTCCGAACAAACCTATACCGGGTCGGTAACAGTGGACGAAAACGGTGAATGGGAATTTACTCCGCCCGTCGGTTTGGCGCCGGGCGAGCATGCCATCAGCATCAACTATATTGATAGCGGCGGGCTCGAGCAGACCTTAACTCGCAACTTTATCATCGCCGCTGCCGGTGAAAGCACAACTCCGGCCATCACCGCTACTCCTTCGGGTGCAACCAGCACCAGTTCCGCCCGCACTTCCATGCCTTCAACCGCCGGCGGAGTGCCGGCTCCGGGAGCGGGCGAAGTTACCTTATTAATGTTACTCACAGGGTTAGGCCTATTAATCGGTGGCTTGACACTAAGAAATAAGGTATAAATGTAGATATGGATAACGGCGCGCCCACCTTGCCCAACGACTTAGAACAACCTGTTGCCAGTACACCGCCGGCAGCGACTCTACCGCCGATAGTACCTCCGACACCTACAACTCCACCCCCGTCTGACGTTCCTGAAGAATCGCCGGAACCGATTAAACCCAAAAGCAAGTTCACGAAAAACTTGCCCAAAATCGCCGGCGGTCTGCTGGCAATGGCGCTTTTAATCGGCGGCATCGTCACCGGCAGCAGCTTACTGAAGCAGCGCACCCAGGTCGAACAGCAAGCGGCGGCCGGGGGCTGTCCTCTGCAAGAGACCGAAGAGGACTGTGAAAGCAGGGGTTGTGTGAACGACTCCGAGAGCTGTGTTTGGAGACCCGCCACTGACGATTGCGGTAAAGAGGCCAACCCTTCCTGCGGCGGGGGCGGTGATGGAGATGATGGCGGGGGCGGTCCTTCTGAGAGCGGCTGTAGCAACGCCTCCGGTTGTACTTGTCCGCCAGAAGACTCAACATGTTATATCATCAGATATCATTGCGATAGAAATGACAATTTTAG
>DATEUG010000089.1:0-2155 GCA_035283225.1 Patescibacteria group bacterium
TAGAATTTACATTGTCCAAACCCGGCCGATTACTACCCTAGAAGTAGCCAAAAAGGTTAAAGAAGCAGATTTGTCCAAAATGACCCAAATTTTAAAGGGTGAACCGGCCAGCCCCGGAGTGGCCACCGGTTATGTCAGGATTTTAACCAGCCCGCGGGATATCGGCAAACTCGAACCGGGAGAAATTCTGGTCACCGCCATGACCACCCCGGATTATGTCCCGGCGATGAAAAAGGCGGCGGCCATTGTCACTGATAAGGGCGGGCAAACTTCACACGCGGCCATCGTTTCAAGAGAACTGGGTGTTCCTTGCGTAGTCGGCACAATGCTGGCAACCACCAAGCTAAAAACCGGCCAAGTGGTTACGGTTAACGGCAAAACTGGCGAAGTCTTTAAAGGCGGAAAAGTCCCTACCAAAATCAGAAAATTATCTCTTTCCGGCGAAAAGATTACCAAAAAAATTGATCCCAAGCACTTTGAACCGGATATGGTCAAAACCGCCACTAAGATTTATGTCAACTTAGGCGAGCCTGATTTGGCCGGAACGATTGCCCAAAAAAATGTGGACGGGGTGGGATTGTTGCGGGCCGAGTTTATGATTGCTCAAAGCGGAATTCACCCCAAAAGGCTGATTGCCGACGGCAAAGCCGATAAGTTTGTGGAAACCTTAGTCACCGGTTTAACCAAATTTGCCAAGGCTTTCAATCCCCGGCCGGTGGTTTACCGGGCAACTGACTTTAAAACCAACGAGTACGCCAATTTAATCGGCGGCAAGGATTTCGAGCCGAAAGAGGAAAACCCGATGCTGGGTTACCGGGGAGCCTTCCGCTACCTTCACGACCCGAAAGTATTTGAACTGGAGTTAAAAGCGATAAGTATTGTCCGAAACAAGCTCGGCTACAAAAACCTGTGGTTGATGCTGCCGTTTGTGAGAACCGTTGACCAATTAAAGCGGGTAAAAAAGATTGTCAGCAATTACGGCTTGCCCCGCTCCGGCCAATTTCAACTCTGGATGATGGCCGAAATTCCCTCAAATGTGGTTTTGATTGATGAATTTATTAAAGTTGGTATTGACGGCGTTTCCATCGGCTCAAATGATCTCACCATGCTAATGCTTGGAGTCGATCGGGACTCTAGCGAAGTCGCTCCGGTCTATGACGAACAGGATCCGGCGGTGTTGTGGGCGCTTAAGCGTTTAATTACCCGTTGCCAAAAAAATAAAATTACTTGTTCAATCTGCGGCCAGGCGCCCTCAATGTATCCGGAGTTAACCGAAAAATTGGTGAGCTGGGGGATTACCAGTGTCTCGGTCACCCCGGACGCAATCGATATCACCAGAGAGTTAGTGGCGTTAGCGGAAAAGAAGCTAGTCCATGGCTAAGATTAGGGCCATTTCAGCCAGAGAAATTTTAGATTCACGAGGCAACCCGACGATTGAAGCGACGGTGTGGCTGGATTCCGGCCACACCGGACTAGCCTCGGTGCCTTCAGGCTCGTCTGTCGGCAAAACCGAAGCAGTGGAGTTAAGGGACGGTGACTTAAGCCGTTTTAACGGCCTGGGGGTATTAAAAGCAGTCGCCAACATTAATGAGCTGATCGGCCCCAAAATAAAAGGCCTGGAGGCCTCAGCCCAAACTAAGCTGGACCAGCTGTTAATTGACCTTGACGGCACACCCAACAAAAGAAATTTAGGCGGCAACACCACCCTCGCGGTCTCAACCGCGGTTTTAAAGGCCAGTGCCGCTAGTTTTAACTTGCCCGTCTATCAATATTTAGTGAAAAAATACGCTCTGGTTAAAAAAGTCAGTCAGATCCCAACCCCAACTTTTAACATCATAAATGGCGGCAAGCACGGCGCCGGCAACTTGGATTTTCAGGAATTTCATATCGTCCCTTCAGCCCGGTTTGGGTTTAAAGACAGCTTAAGGATCGGCGACGAGATTTATAAACTCTTGGGCAAAGTGCTTAAAAACCGCCAGGCGATCCACTCAATCGGCGACGAAGGCGGTTATGCACCCAACTTATTCACCAACCTTGATGCTTTAGAAATTATTATGGAAACCATCAACCAAACCAGCTACGGCTTTGCCAAAGACGTCTTTGTCGGCCTGGATACTGCCTCCGACTTTTTTTACAAAAATGGCCACTACCAAAT
>DATEUG010000090.1:0-5126 GCA_035283225.1 Patescibacteria group bacterium
CCGGTATATTTCCAGATTTGACCATTAGCCACTGCGTCCAGTAAATACAAATTGCCGCCAAAGCCAACCGCGTCGGCAATATTGCCCCACTCATCAGCACCCACCTCCCCGACCACTTCGCCGCCATCGTCAACAATGACAATCTTGTTGTTATTAACCACAAAACTTCTATCTCCGGCCAGTCCTACCAGCTGACCCCCGGCAACCGCCTCGCCAGCAATTAAAACATCGCTGGATTTAGTCTCCAGGTTTAGGCTTAAAAGCGATTGTTTGGCTCCATCCCAGGCCACCACCTGATTCTCATCCGCCTCCCAGTCGCTGCCGATAAAACCATCCTCGGTGATAGAAAAGGCAAACCACTCAACTCCGTTTGCCTGGTAATCCCGCTGAGCCGAACCCAATAAGACTAAGACCTCCTGCTCTAAAGCAGTTAAGCTCTCCGGCAGTTTGTTGTCATGAGCTTTTCTATATTCATCCAGCCTGGTTTTACTTTCAGTTAATAAAGATTTTGCCCGCAAAGGATTTAGGCTAATTAAACCCTTAGCTTCGTTTAATCGGTAAGAAACCTCTTCAGTGATTGATTGAATTTCAGCTTGTTGCCGTGACTGTGAGCGCTTGCGACCAGCCAGCACCAAGCTGGCGCCAAAAACCAAAAGTAAAATTAAGGCAATCGTGGCTGCGGTTTTACGCTTTTTACTGTCGATGCCACCCAAATGAATTTGCCGCCGGCTTAATAAGTCAGAAATCGGGCGAGTAACACCTTGGAAAACAGCGCCGATTGTCGCGGCTGCCGCAGCTAGGGGGGCCCCCGAAAAAGGACCCCTAGTGGGTATTTTTGGGGGAAGAGCGGAGGCTGGGGTTGCGACAATCGAATCAACTTCTCCAATCGCTTCAAACACAATCCCTGCCGCCCGGCTATTGGCTTCATGGTCATGAAGCAAGGTGGCTAGGGTTTCCATCGTGTCGTCAACCGTACCTTGTTTCATGGCGGCCGCGGTTGTCTCTTCAGGCACAATCTTGAAAAAGCGCTTGGTGCCTAATAAAAGTTTGTCGCCTGGCTCTAATTTTCCGGAAACAACCTGAGCGGCCTCGGTTTCATCGGCAAACAAGGGCACTAGGGTTTCCCCTCTTTTTAAATACACTTGGCCGCCACCGCTTCTGCCCACATAAATAAAATTGCGCCATTCCACCGCCATAATTAGGCTTAGTTCAATCTGGGGCAAAAACTCCGCTGCCAAAGTTTCCATGGTTTGATTAAGTTTCTTTAAAATCCCCTCGCTTTCGTTGGCAAAATATATTTCCTGGAGTCTTTGAATGATTTCTGTACCAAAAGAAGTAACCTCCACGCCCTCGCCAACTGCTTTAAACTCTAGAGCCGCCAGCAATTGGCCAAAGTTATCCAGTTTTTCTTTTCCCTCCGGTTCTTCAACATTAGGCTTAAACACATGCACTTGAGACCAGCTGTTTTGACTGGCAGTCCCGACAATTTTAGCGACATTAAAATCCATACTCATCTAGCTTACAAAATAATTAAACCTAATAACAGCACCAGGCTAGCTAAACCGACTAAAACCCAGGATCCTGCCAATAAATAAGGCTCGGCGCCGGAATGAAAAGTACGACTCATTAGCCGCACTTGCCTGACCACAACCAGCGAAAAGATTAAATAAATCACCAGCAGGGCTAAGGCTCCCAGCTTACCAAGAACAGCCAAGTCCAACTTCCAGCCACTGATTAAAAAGGTCAACAGTTTCTCAAACGGCGTCATCTGGCCCTCCCCTGGAGTTTTTCTTCCTCTTCTTCAAGCTTTAACTCATTTAAAACCTGAACCACCCGGTTGGGACTAGGGACGTCTTTGATCTCAAAAAGTTTTTGTTCGGCAGCAGTTTGCAGGCTGACGTTGCCGTAATCAAACATGGCCTTAATCACTCCGCCCTGGTTGTAGGTCACATCTTCAATGTTGTCGATTTTGGCTTCAGACACTTGCTTATAGAGAAGATTAGAAAAATGAATGTCAACCACCCGCTCGTCGGTAATCAGCCAAACGTCAAAAAACCAGCTCAAAAATTGCTCATAAATAAAGGCAATGATCAAAAGATACCAAACCAAAACCGCCATAAAGCGATAATTGTCGGGCAAAAAATCAATGATCGGAATGACGTTAAAAACTAGCGGCAAAAACAGCATGGCTACTACTGCCAGCACCCAGCCGACCTGAGTGAACCAATGCTGGCGTAAAAGCAAAATGATTTTTTCTTTAGCTTCTTGGGTTTCAAAATGCACCCGTTTGGGTAAAACATTTTTCATTCTGTCTGCTACTGTCTCGTGCCCATGACGTGCTGGACTAGCCTTGAAAATTTCCACCATTATTTTCTTTCTACATTATACAGCGGTCCGACGATCTGGATGTTGGCCGGGGCGCGAAGATTAAAGTAGCTTTTAAACTCACTGCCGCTAAAGTCTTTAGTGCCGGCACTGCCGGAAACGGAGACATTGGTGGTCTGACCCGAGCCAAAGTCAGCCCCAACACTAACGTTGCTGACACTGGTGTAAGGAGTAATCCCTTTGCCGGAAAGCTCTTGGCGCACCCTGGCTTCGTCCCAAACTTCACCGCCGTAAGGATGGGGTTTGTCGGTTTGGTATAAATGGTCGGCCGTCCCCGAATCAGCTTTAGCCAGCATTAAAGCATTAACAATGTCAGCCACTTCTTCACTTTTAAGCCAGGCCGATTTGCCGTATTGCGTCCTAAAGCCTTGGGCAGAGTAAAAACAGGGCGATTCTTTGTCGTAGGCGCGCTCATTTAATTCACCGAAACTACCCACATCGCCGGTGGTATCTCTCGTTCTTTTCGTCCACGACCGGTGACTGCCTCCCCAGACCTCTTCGTTGCCGAAAGTGTAGCCCCCGTCAGTTGATGAATACCAGGCAGAAATCGGTTGGCCACCGGAAACCATGGTTTTGCCGGCTGTGTCTTTGACTGCCTGCTCCCAACCCCCGCCCTTATTGCCGCCTTTATACACCTGACAGGCTTGCGAAGTACAAATCGAGTTGGCGCCGTTGTTGGTATAAGCCAAGGCGTAGCTTCGAGCCGAAATTGCCTGGGCTTGAAGCGCTGCTGCCGGCCAGTCGCCGGGCATTTCGTAAATGCCCAAAAGATAGTCTTCCAGCTTAACCCTGCCATAACCTTGAACGTCGATCTCAATGTTGTCTCTTTGCTCAAAATTAAAATCGGCAAAGTAGGCCCGCAAAATGTCATCAGCCGATTGCCCGGCCTTGGCCCGGCCGTAGGCGCCGTACTGATTCATCCCCACCCGGTGAGGAATACCGTAAGTGTAAAAAGCAAAGGCGTTGCCAAAACCAGGGTCTAAAGTCCGATCGTCAGTACAATACAAGGGCCCGGCACCCAAAGACTGGGGTAAACCTAAGCTGGATTGTCTTTGGGAAATAATGCTTTGCTGGCGGGCGGTTAGAGTGGCAATCTGCTGGCTTAAACTGGCTTGGTAGGCTTTGGCCCCGGCCACCTCGGTTCTAAAAAATTCGGCTTCTTTATCAACCTTAACCTGTAAGTCTGCCAGGCGCGTCCGGTCGCTTTCTGCTTTTTGCTTGTCTTTTTCCAGTTGAATTAAATCCAGGCTGATCTTGGCAATCTCATCTTTATCCCTGTCTGCCACTGTTTGTTCGTAAAATAAATCCCGGAAAAAATTACTCCCCCCCGCCGAAGTAAACAGCACTACCAATCCCCCCGGCGCCCGGCTGTTTTTGTAAAGACTCTGCACTCTTTCTGACAACAGCACATACTGTTCGCCAAAATCTTTTTCGCGCACTGCAATACTGGCCTCCAGAGCCCGCAAATCTTCTTTTGCCTTGGCAATGCCGGCTTCAATGTTGTCCAGTTGTTTATTCAACCGGGTTAACTCCCCCTCCAAGGGTTTGGTGGCAGCCACACTTTGCTCCCGGGCCTGAGACAATTCATCAATCTGGCGCTGTAAATCATCGATCGGCTCAATTGCCCGGACTGCCCCCCACCACAGACCAACCAGAATTACTAACAATAAAATTAACCAGCGTTTCATGGCGTTAACATTGTACCAACTGTGACTAGCGGTATGCTAAACTTTAAGATAAATGAGAAAGATTTTTCTTGCCGCCATCCTGCTATCTCCCTGGTTCTTTCCGACCCTAATAATGGCCGCATGCACGGGTGAAGCGATTGAAACCGCCTTAGGTTGTATTCCCACCATGCCCGGTGAACTGGTTCAATGGGTGCTCACGTACGGTATCTTAATGGGTGGCGGGATAGCTTTTATCTTGTCAATTTGGGGTGGAGCAACCATTTTAATGTCCGCCGGCAACCCGGAAAAAATTAATGAAGGCCGGGAGATTATCACTTCGGCTATTTCCGGATTACTTTTTATCGTCTTATCGATTTTCCTGCTAAGATTAATCGGCGTCGATATTTTAGGTTTACCAGATTTTACTAGCACCAAGCCATAAACTAATGATTTTTCAATCAGCGATTCTTAAACTGCCCGGCGGAGAGCAAATTGACGAAAATTTGAAAAATTTGCCATCAGCCCCGCCGGCCTTTGACGAATTTAGGGAGGAATTAGCCGGGGCGACCCCGGGAGACATTATTAATCTTGTAGTGCCGTTAATTTTTGTAATTGCCGGCATTATTCTCTTTATGATGCTGATTTTCGGGGGCTTAACTATTTTTACGTCTGCCGGCAACCCGGAGGGAATGAAAAAGGGCCAGCAGCAAATCGTTAATGCCTTAATTGGCTTGCTGGTTATCTTTGCCGCTTACTGGATTGTGCAGTTGGTGGAATACAGCCTGGGCTTGAATCTTTTAGGCACTCCTTAATGCTCCTTCCAAAACACATCACCATTATCTGCGACGGTAACCGAAGATGGGCCCAAAGACTGGGAAGGTCTGAGTTTTCCGGCCATCGCCATGCCCTGGAAACGACTACCGAAAACTTAGTTGACCATTGCCTTAAATTAACAATTCCTTATATCACCTTCTGGTTTTTCTCGACCGAAAACTGGAACCGAGGTAAACTGTGGACCAAAAAATTCTTTGACCTCTTCCGCTTACTTTTGCCCAAAACCCGGAATCATTATTT
>DATEUG010000091.1:0-11443 GCA_035283225.1 Patescibacteria group bacterium
AAGCCGATGGCAATCGCCGGGCCAAAACCGCCGATGGCGATAGTTAAGCCCACCACTAGGTCATTACTGCCTTCCATAGCTTCCTCCTTTAACTAATTAATGATGACTGGTAACGGCCAGGTTGGCAAACACCAGGGCTAAGCTGGCAAACACTAACGCCTGGATAAAGCCGACAAATAATTCTAACCCAATAAACGGCAAACTGGCTACTACAGGAATCAAAAAAGCAATCACCGCCAGCAACACTTCGCCGGCAAAAATGTTGCCAAAAAGACGAAAAGCAAACGAGATCACTTTAGCAAACTCGCTGATTAACTCAAGAAAACCGACAAACATATTCATCGGGTTAGTTAAATTAAAAAACTTTTTAAAATACTTCAAGCCCAATTGTTTATAGCCGTAAAGCTGGATTGACACCATCACAAAAATCGCCAAACCCAAGGTCATATTAAGATCAGCCGTCGCCCCTCTCAAAAAGGGCACAAACTCAACTTGGCCGCGATAAACCCGATTAAGGCCAATCGTTTCGGCTCCGGGCAGTAATCCCGCCCAACTGCCAAGAAGGACAAACAAAAAGATGCTGGCAGTCAAGGCAAAAAACTTTCTCGCGTGGTGTGGGGCGATTGATAAAACGTAGTCGTAGAACGACTCGATTAAAGTTTGGATCACAACCACAAATCTGGTTTGGGGATTTTTCTTTAACAAGCGGAGGAAGTTAAGGGCTAAAAGTACCAAGACAAGACTGACCGCCAAACTCACCAGCATGGTGTTGGTTACCTCATAAGGCCCCAAATTAAAAATCGGCTGTGCCGATATTGATATGTGCAGTTCTGACATTGGTTCTCCAATTATTAGGATAACAACCGAGTTAATTTATGTCAAACCCCAGATCGACACTAATCATTTTAATTATGTCTTCTGCCTGCTCGCGCGAATCCGGCCAGCCCGAATGAGAATAGTGTTTCAAAATCTCATTCAATAGCTTGACTTGACCTTTGGGCAAAGGAAATTTGTGCTGAAATTCATCTTTTTTAGTAAGCTCGGCGGAAAAAGCTAAGCTGCCGCCGCCTTTTTTCGCTTTTTGGATTTCCCTGATGATTTGAACTTTAGTCATTTTGTCCAAACTGGCATGGCTTAAACGGTTAACCTCGTTGCAGTGGGAGGCTAATAATCTGCCGACGGCTTTAATAATGACATCGTGAACCAGCGGCGAAGGTTCGCCTTTATGGGTGGTGTGGGTAATTCTGGAAAAAACAATCGGCCTTAAACCGGTCATAATCAACTCACCTTCAGCTACCAGCGAGTTTTGAAACATCTGGTTAAAGAGAGTGTCAATAATCGTCATCCGGGTGAGGTAAGAATCGATGTTTACCTGATTGATCGCCTCATCGGTGCACCAAAAAATTAAGCGCTTAATAATTTCCAGACGTTTTTCCCGGCCGGCTTTACTTTTAAGATCGGCTTTGAAAAAACGATCCGCTTCCCGATTCACCAGAGAAGAAATTATGATCGGCGTTTGCGGTCGGTTTCTAAGTTTAACCAATTCCACCCGGTTATCCAAAAATTGAGTGGTGTCGACCTGCCCAAAAATGGCGGCCATGAAGTCGTAGCGCGGCTTCCAGTCCCCTTTAAAGGTAATCCACAAAACCGGGTCAAATCTTAACCAAGCGTAAGTCAGCCACAAAAACGGATACTTTATCGGGTTCATTCCTCGATTATAGCAATCTCAAGCCAAAAACACTTCGGTCTTTCCTTTGATGGGCTGGGACACTTTCAGGCCGATCTCGGCTCCTTTCTTGGCGCTGTCTAGTTTTTTGTGCTCCAGTTCCATGGAATCAACTGTTTGGGTAAACTCGCTATCGCCGTGAACAAACTTGACCGTGTCGCCATTTTTCAAAGGCGCCGTCAGCTTGACAATTGCCACCGAGATGTGATCATAAAAATGAATCACCTCACCAATTTTTTTATCTTTTTTCTTTTCTGCCATTTTCACCTCACCCCCTTATGAAACAATTATATATCATCTGCTATAATACCGGCCAAATGGGATTAATTGAATCCGCCAAAAAATTAGCGGCCAGTTATGTGGTTGGACGAAGAATTGGGTCATACAGAAGGAAGGCCGATAAAATGGTCCAAACAGCTAAAATAGTCGATGAAGCCAGTTTCGGCGAAATTAATCAATTGCTTCTAGGGGTTTACGATCTCTTAGCCCTTGATAAGTTTAACGGCTCAATTAATTTAGGAGCAAAAAAAAGGCAGGTCAACTGGGCGCAAATGCCTTTGGAAATCGCCGCCATTTTTCTACCAGAATTTGATCACCGACCCGAAGAAATTTCGGATTTTAAAATTAGTCAATTGGAGACGACCAATCCGAGGTTTAGGGGTCTAAGTCTCACTTTGTTTCGTAACAGTGAATGGACTAGTCGTCTGGATCTTGTTGTAACCGACACTGGTGGATCAGTTAATCACTATTTCGAATTCATGGGAATAAAAAATCGGCTACCAGAGGCTATGGAGGCTGCTCGCAAACTTGATGATTCACTTTGGATGCGTAAAATCAGCGACGGTGAAGAAACCATCGAGTCAACTGCCGGCAAAAGCTTTTTACACTCCCAAAATTCACTTGAGCTGACAAAAAGATTTTTGCTATTTACAGAGGCTACAAAAGAAGCTTTTTAACGGGTGACGGAGATGACGACTGACAGTTCCGCTGACGGGGCGCGTACAGTAATTCGGTTGTCTGAGGCTGAGGTAACCACGTTGTAGCCGGTGACATAACCAGCTGGACAGTTGGCGGCAACCGGGTCACCGTCGGCAGCCGAATCAGGGTCAGTCGGCAGTTGGGCTAAATAAAGCGGGACTAAGTCAGTACAAATGTTGGCGGCGGCGGCTGAAACTTCACGATCAGTAGTAGTCACTCCTGCCGGAATCGCCCCTTTATTGTCAGCCGCATATTGGTGGATGGCATTAAGAATGGCATTAACGTCGCTGGACCTTTTGGTGTTATTGGCTTGGGAGAATTGTCGGGCCGGGTTTAAAGCGATTAAAACGATTGCCAGCAAAACCGCTAAAATGCCGATGACTATTAAAAGCTCAACTAAAGTAAATCCTTTTCGAAGCTTAGGCAGTAGATTCATGTATGTATTAATGATAGCCACTTTTTAAAACCGCTGTCAAGAGCCAAATACAACTACCAAAACCAGGATTATTGTTAAGAGAACAAACACTCCGATTAACATAGGTAAAAGCTTGGATTTCTTTTCTGACTTTGGTTTTGGTTGGGCATTAACTTCAGGTTCTTCCTTTTCTGTCACTCCTTGGTAAAAACTAAAGTTTTTAAAACTGGACAACTTGGAAATTATGGTTGCCCCGGAGCGGTCGGTTAAACCCTCCTTTTGATTTAGGTCGGTAACCGCCAGCGCCGGGATTACCGCCGCCACCCGAAAGCCTTGGGGCGCTAAAGCCTCAACAATCACCCGGTAAAATTCCCAATTAACGCCGATGGCTTTGTAGCCTTTGGCGAATTTTATAAGTTTGGTGGCGGTTTCATCAAAAGGGACCAGGTTGTAAAAATCCTTTTCGGCTTGGAACAGCTGAGCCGGGGTTAATTCAGCCCCTAAATCATCGACAATCGAAGCTGAATCGGCAAAAACGATTACCAATCTGGCCGAAGCCTGGTTAACTTTGACTAAGTCGCTGATCCCGTCAATCAGGGCATTGCGGTCAATCACTTCTAAATCATTAACTAACTTTTTGTCCAAAGCCAAAGAGCCGATTTGATCAAAAGCAGCCCCGTAAAAGCTTAATTTTTTGCGGTCAATGTAAACGACTAAATCGCGGACACCTTTGGCCATATTTAGTAAACTTCCTTCCAGGAAGTAATCGTCATTGACCCGTCGACAGGATAGTTAACGACTATTTGGACACTTTTTGTAAACTGATTCATTTGGGCAGTCGAGGTCAGCGTTTTTATGCCGTCAGTGCTGACTACCTCTACTGTAACAGACGCGTCATCTTGGGTAAAGTTTTCACCGATATAATTTGGATCCCGCAATAATTTAACCAGGCCTAACTCGGCGCCGCTTTCGGCTGATTGGGCGGTCACCGTCCCTAATTCAAACTTGGAAGCGGCTGAAGTGTTAGAAACAATCACCGCTACTGCTGCCACGGTAATGGTGATGGCCAAAGCCATTAAGACCAGTAGTAAAACGAGGGCTTGACCTTTCATCGGGTCGACAAAGTTATTTGGTAATCCCGCAGTTCCGGCCCTTTAGGTCTTTGAGTAACGCTGGTTACCGTAAACTTTATTTGAACACTGGCTTTGCCGTCAACGTTGCCCAACTTTTGGAATGATCCGGCTGAAATTTTGCTTTCCGAGCTGTTAAGTTTGGCACCATTAAGAGTTAAATTATCATTGGTAAAAGAAAAAGTGTCGCTAACACCATCAAGGTCCAGGGTGAGAATGGTACTGCTTTCGCCCAAAGCAGCCGGGGCAGTTACGCCATCAGCATGATTAACGTCGTACATTAGCCGGGACAAAATAAACCGGCCGTCAATTTCCACGGCACTTGTGGCTTCAGATTCTTTTTTAACGTCCAGGGTGGTGACAAAAATATCGGTTAAAACGCCTAAAAATATTACGGTCAGGCCCATGTATAAAAGCAGTTCAGTGAGGGTAAAGCCCCGCCAGTGGGCGGACAGGTTTTTAGTTTTTTTCATGGTGAGTAATTAAAGCTGACGCTAAAATTGATAGCTGACGGTCCCGAGTTTATCGCCTGGTAAGCTAAACAGCGGCCCGGATTAGTGTAGCCGCTGCCTATGGTCGTTAGCGGCAAAGGCCCCGGGCCAAAACTGACAAAATCGCTATCGCTAAAGGTATTGCCGCTACAACTTCCCGGTTTAATGGCAATTTTATAAGTCAGATTCGGGTCAGTGGTAGCATAAAAATGGTTAAAGGCCGCCTCACTGCCGGAGTCAAAAGGAATGGATTCAAAAGTACCGCTGCCGCCTCCGCCCCCGCCCCCGGTGCCACCCTCAATAATTTTCAACTCGGCGTTAGCATCGCCGGTAACTATATATGAATAGGCGTGACCGTCAGTTTGGGACACCGGGGAAATGGCGTGAATGCCGGAGGCGATCCTAATCGTACCGGTGCCGTCGGTGGTGCAGATGGCCAAAGCGCCTTCATTGTCAATATTAATCACCTGGTATTCGGGGTTAGCGTCAGAGCCGTTGGTGCCGACGATAATCGCTTTATTGCCGGAAACGACTGCCACCCCGGTCGGGTCTATGCCGGTTTCAAAAGCAGCACCGGTGACAATGGAAGGACTGGCCGGATTACTAATGTCAACAATGTAAAACTCGGGGCTTGCGGCCGAAGCGCCGGTAACTAAATAAGCCCGGTTGGTGCTTTGGTTAATATAAATGTCGCGAACATCGGCTAAATTAGCATTGACCAGTTTGCCGATTGAGCCGGGACTGGCCGGGTTTGAAACATCAACTAGCTGCAGTTTGGTGGCTGAACCGGCAATAGCCACATAAGCAATATTGTTGCCGACCACCACTTTGGTGCCGGTGCCGTCCAATCCAAATTCGCCCAGTTTAACCGGATTAGCTTTATCGGTGACATTAACAATATAAAGCTTATTGGTAGTTAAATAAGCGGTGTTGCCGACCACATAAACCGAGTTGGCATCTTTAGGATCCTGGGAGTTGAAAGCGCCGACCTGAAGATAAAGGTTATTGGTCGGCGGATTACTAAATTGATTTAAATCCAGAATGATCATGGCGTCAGCGTTCTTGTCGGTGGCAATGTAAGCATAATCAGTGGAGCCGAAGACCGAGTTGGCTTTAGTCCCGCCTTTGTTAAAATCGCCTAAAGCGGTAGCGACAATACTGGGGTTGTTGCCGGTGATTTGGGTGTTGGTAAAAGGTTTGCCGGAGGCGTTTTGGCCGGTGCCGGCAAAGACCCGGTTGCCGGTAGCATCGTCAGACTGAAAGGCCCAAACTGCGGTCGGCACACCCTGGCGGGAAAGATCAACGGTGGTGACCGATTCAGACGGATTACACCAGTTGCCAAAACCGCCGCCGCTGGAATTTACCGTTTGGCTTTCGGCTAACACCTCGTTGCCGACGTAACGGGTGAAGTAGGAAGTGACCGAAACGGTCTCGATCGGACTGGCCCCCCAGGCAGTAGAAAAAGTCACCAGTTTCATTGACTGATCAACCGGGTCGGTGTCGGCAATTGTCACCGATCGGGTAAAGTCTGAGATAGTTTCGGCGCCTTCGGTAAGCGTCCAGGTATTGCCGAAAATTTTCGGATAGTAAGTGCCGTTAACGGCAAAAGCATTCCAGTCAGACTCCCTCACCACTCTGGTTATCTCCTCAGATTCCTTTAAATAAGCGGTTGCCCTCAACCTTAAGTCCTGGCTGACTTTTCCCTCACGACTGGCAATAAAGCCGGTCAGTAAGGCCGGCAGAATCGCGGCGGCAATACCGACCGCCACCAAAAACTCAACTAAACTTTGGCCCTGATTAGTTTTTCTCAATTGCCCCATATTGATTAATCGTCAAATTGGTGCTGTTTCCCCCGGCAGAGTTGGTGACAGTCAGGCTGTTTTGGCCCAAGGCAAAACCGACTACCTCACCCGAGCCGTTGGCAAAGACCAAGTTGCCGCCGGCAAAAGTGATGTTGGTGAAACTAATCGGGGAATCCATTTCCACCGCGTAGTTTTGCGGCGTTAGGGTATAGGCATCAGCGTCAAAATGAACGCCGTAATCAAGGCTGCCGTCACCGCTCATCGCTTTAGTTTGCTGGGATTTAATGTCAGCGGTTAAAGCGTCCACCGCCGCGTCTAAATTGGCTTTTACTTGCGGCCTAATCAAAACCATGGTTGATAAACTCCACAAAATAATGGCGATGGCCATTACCACCAAAAGCTCAGTGATGGTAAACCCTTTCATCGTGTCCCTATTTGACTAACCAAGCCATAAATTGGGGCAATGATTGACAGCATCATCCCGCCGACGACTAAACCGACAATTACCAGCATTACCGGTTCCAATAAAGCGGTTAAGGTTTTTAAAGTCCCCGACACCTGGTAGTCAAAATATTGGGAAATGTCATCCATCGATTTATCTAAAGTGCCGGTTTTCTCGCCGGCTTCTATCAGCTTAATCATAATTAAAGGCACATAGCCTTTAGAGGCTCTTAAGCCCTGGGAGAGGGTTTTTCCGGCCAAGACCATTTCCCGGGAATATTTAATCACCTTGGCCATTTTGCGCCTGATGACCACGTCTTCAGTCAGCTGCAAGCTGTCGGTAATCGGCAAGCCTGAATATAAAAGCAAGTACAGGCTGCGGGCAAACCGGGTCAGATCAATTTGTTTAATAATCTGCGAGATTAAAGGCAGGGAAAAGAATAAGTCCAAAACTCTGGCCCGCTTGGTCCGCATCACATAAACGATTAAGACAATAATCAGCGCTAGCGCCGGCAAAACTATCAAGGGGTAGCCGGTCAGGCTTTTTGAAAGCACTACCAGGATTCTGGTGGGCAGCGGCAGGGTGACTCTTAAGCGCCCAAAAACCTCGGCCACTTTGGGAATGACAAACAGCAAAATAAACAGTAAAACGGCGATAAACACTCCAAAAATAAACATCGGGTAAATGAGGGCCGATTTCACCTTGTCATTAAACTCGACCTCTTTTTGAATGTTAGTTTTCAAATCTTTTAAAGTGGTGTCGAGGGTACCGGCTTCTTCAGAAGCATTTAAAATGCTGGTAGTCACTTTGTCAAAAACCCGGGGAAACTTGGCAAAGCTGGTATGCACCCGGTTGCCTTGGGACAAATCGGCTTTGAGCACCTCCAGGATTTTTTTGGAATTTCCTTTTGACTCTTCCAATAAAGAATTAACAATTTCCAAAATCGGAATGCCGGCGGTCAGCATGGTGGATAAGTTGCTGATCAGTCCGATTTTTTCGCTGGTTTTTAAAGTTAAATTAGAATAGTTTTGCATAGGCTTACAATGTTTCCACTTTGGTGGCCCGAATCACCTCTTCAATGGTGGTCACCCCTTTGGCCACCTTTTCCAAGCCGTCTTCAAGCATGGTTTTCATCCCTTCTTTTCGGGCCGCTGACTCGATTAGTTCAGCGTCGGCCTTCTCATCGACCAATTTTTTAATGTTTTTTGAAACCTCCAGCACTTCAAAAATCCCGACCCTACCGGAATAGCCGGTAGACCTACAAATCTTGCAGCCGCCGCCTTTAAATACCTGGATCTCGCTTTTTTTACCTAAATATTTGTCAATCACCTCGCGCGAGGTATGCCTCACCAGCTCATCGTAAGCATAAGACACTTTAGTCCGGCAGGAGTCACAGATTTTTCTGACTAACCTTTGGGCGATAATCACGTTAACCGTGGAAGCGACTAAATAAGGTTCGACTTTCATATCCATAAGTCTTGGGATAGCGGTAGCCGCGTCAGACGTATGCAGGGTAGACAAAACCAAGTGGCCGGTCAAAGCGGCGTTAACGGCAATCCCGGCAGTTTCGCTGTCTCGAATTTCCCCGACAAAGATAATGTTTGGGTCCTGCCTTAAAATTGACCTTAAACCGTTGGCAAATGTCAGGTTAGTTTTGACGTTGACCTGGATTTGGTTAGCCCCTTTGATCCGGTACTCAATCGGGTCTTCAATGGTGGTAATGTTTTTGCCCCGGGTGTTTAAGATTTTTAAAATGGCATAGATGCTGGTGGTTTTGCCCGACCCGGTCGGCCCGGTGGAAAGCACCATGCCGTAGCTTTTGCCAAAAGCATTGGTAACTTTTTTTAAATCTTCATCGTTCATGCCTAAATCGCTTAAAGTAAATTCCCTGGATTTTGAGGACAACAGCCTTAAGACCACTTTTTCGCCGTAAGCGACCGGGATAATCGACACCCGAATATCCAGGTCTTCCTCTTCCAAGGGCAAATGCATCTTGCCGTCCTGGGCGGACAAATGCTCATCGGTTCTTAGGTTTGATAAAACCTTAATCCGGGTAACAAATCGGTCATGAAGATGCTTAGGCATCATAACTACGTCCTGCAACACCCCGTCAATCCGGAAACGAACCAGAGAACCCAGTTCTTCCGGTTCCAGGTGAATATCGCTGGCCCTGTCGTTATAGGCGGAGCGGATGAGCTCCTCCACAATTTTGGCTACCGGGACTTCGTCCCAGGAAGGCCGGCCCACCACATTATTAATGTCTTCTTTCAAAAGCTCGTCAATCGTTTTTTGTAAAAGCTTTTTATAAAGATTAATTGTTCCTTCGATGTCCTTGTCAGTAGCGTAATAGGCGCTGGCTTTAAGACCGGTTTTGGTAGTGACAAAGGCCAGCAGCTTGGCATTTTTAGGATCGGCCATGGCTACTTTCACTTCTTTTGCGTCCCGGGCAAAAGCAAAGGCTTTTTGGCGCCGGGCGACTTTCTCGGGGATTATCCGGGCCAGGTCCTCACCGATTGTTTGCTGGGCTAAGATGATGAAAGGGACGCCCAAGTAAGAAGCGGTCAGCTCACCCAATTTTTCATCGGTCAAAAAACCTTTATCCAGTAACGCCTGGCTTAACGGCGCTTTGGTGCTTTTGGCCAACGCTTCAGCTACCACCAGGTCCTTTTGGGAAACGAGTTTATCTTTAAGGATTAATTCCTTAGTTTTATCATCGGGCAGAAGCATGATGAAATTATTGTAGCATCATTTGAAAAAAGTGTGACCCCACAGGGAATCGAACCCTGGTTTTCAGGATGAAAACCTGATGTCCTAACCGCTAGACGATAGGGCCCCTCGACTCGCTACGCTCGCTCGGGGTTATAACCTTCTACTTAGTGATATTATACAAGAATAATGAAATTGGTTTTAGTCATTCTTGCCGGCGCCATAGTCGGCGTGGTGGTTTTCTTCAAATACGTCTCCCCGCCTCCTTCCCGTCAGGAAAAGATCCATGAGCAAGGATCAAACGTCATGCCTTTTGACTTAAATCAAACCACTCATATCTTTAAAAAAACTGCTTCAGGCGGCATCCAGCAGGTCGTGGTCAAAGATATCACCACTGATGCCGGGCAGATCCCCGTGATCAGAATGCATTTACAAATGGAGGCTTCTTATTTTCAGCAGGGTAATTTTTCAGACCCGATGGCCCTGCATGGAGACAGCATGCCCGGCGTTGAAGAATTAGCGCATGCAGCCGGGAAGATTAAAATTACTTATTCAGATTTAGAAAATGGGGCCCAGATCACCTATGAAACTGAAGATGCCGCGGTCGTTAAAGCCATTCATCAGTGGTTTGACGCCCAGGTTTCCGACCACGGCGCTGACGCAATCGGGCAATAATCAAAATAATCTCACGATTCCTGTTTTTAAACGGTCTGCCTTCATTAGATTAGCTGCTGAATCCAAAAAAGGTGGTTTAATCGCTAATATAACATCAGAATAACTCATCTGAGTTCCAATTCTTTCAGCGCTTACATCATAGCCTTTCTCTCTTAAAATTTGTTCCATATCCATCGAAGAATGTAGTGTAAACTGTTCTCGCCCTTGCTGCATCCAAGCTACAAAGCCGCTTTTAAATATTCCGCCAGGAACCAAAACTCTATCGATTGATTCGGCTACTTTGCTAAAATCATTGCTGTAGGCAAGGCCAGAAACCGAAATAATACCGGCAATTGAATTGGCTTTTATTCCCTTCAAGCTTTCGGCGCTAGTTATTACAGTTGATGCTTTTCCTAAATATTTTTCAATTTGTGGCGTATTTGATAAGACTGTCGCTCTAACTTCTAAACCTTTTGCGGCATAATTACTTCTTAATTGGCTGGCAGCCCGCGTTGCGCCTGCTCCTACATCCAAGAGAATATTGCTGCCTAATTGATCCTTATTTTTCAAAATGTAATCAATAAAATTACTGACTTCATGCAATATTCTTTGATACTCTGATAGAGTTCTGTCTGTAACATACCCGAGAGCTCTGTCATTCTTCCTGGCGTCAAGAATCTGCTCGGCAATCGTGCTTCTTAACTCGGAGCTTTTATCCATGTGAGCCGGCTGGGACTCGAACCCAGGACACTCTGCTTAAAAGGCAGATGCTCTACCAACTGAGCTACCGGCCCCCGCCTGCCAAGGCTTTGCCTTTAGGCATTGCGGGCAGGCAATACTAGGAATTATACCTTAAATTCTTTTCTTTAAGAATCCTCTTCCGAAACCAGTCTTAAAATATTTTTCCCTCTTAATCGCCTTTTCTTTATTAAGACAAGCCTCATAGTAAACTAAAGTTAGAGGTAGTCGACTTTTTGTGGCTGGAACTTTACCACCATTATGTTCAGCCAGTCGCTTCTTAAGGTCAAAGCAATACCCTGTGTATAATTTCCCGTCCTTTAAACTCTTTAATACGTAGGTATAAAACATCTTATTTCCC
>DATEUG010000092.1:0-7568 GCA_035283225.1 Patescibacteria group bacterium
CATCTTCTTTAAAAACTGGTTTAGATTTAGCCCGAAAATCAGGAGTCAAAGGCTCTCCAGGTACGCTATCAGGTTTGGGGTCTAACCATTCTTTGGTGTCAAGTTTGTCAACCATGGGTCAATTTTCACGCAGTCAAAGATGGAAGTCAAGTGGTCTGTTACAATAACCTAAATGAAATTGTATTTGGCATCCAGTTCACCCAGAAGAATTAAGTTATTAAAGTGGTTTGGGTTGCCTTTTAAAACCATTGAGCATGGCTTTGACGAAGAGAGTGTTAAAGCAAAAAGCTCCGAAAGATTAGTCGGTCAATTAGCCCTGCAAAAAGTTTATTCAGCCGCCTCAACTCTTAAAAAACCCGCTTTAGTTATCGGTTCTGATCTGGTTGCCAGCATTGATCAATACAGCTGGAGCAAGCCCGCAACTGTTGATGAGGCTAAGTTTATGCTTCAAACCCTAGCCGGGAGAAGGCACACGATTATGTGCGGAGTGGCTGTTTTTGGCACCAAAAGCCAAAAAGCGGTGATGAGTGTGGCGAAAACCAAAGTGTGGATGAAAAAATACTCTGATGATGTTTTAGAAAAGTATTTAAAGGCGGTGCCGGTGTTAGATCGGGGTGGTGCTTATGGCGTTCAGGATGAAGTGCCGGATTTTGGCAGCTTGGTGAGTAGATTTCAGGGTGACATTACTACCATTATTGGTTTACCTTTACCCCAGCTTGAGAACCTGCTTAAAGAATTTAAGGTTAAACCCCGTCTTAACTGGCGTAAGCAGTGTAAAATCGAGACTGGTTATGAAAGTTAAAGGTCAAGTTTATGTTTTTACCGGCAATGGCAAGGGTAAAACCTCAGCCGCTTTAGGAGTAGGGGTCAGGGCCGCTTTATCCGGGATGAAGGTAGCGATTGTTCAGTGGTACAAAGAAAAGCGTTGGCCGATTGCCGAGCACAAAATCGGCGATAAATTTAAAAACATTAAGATTTACCCTTTAGGAACCGGTTTTTTCAAGCTGCCGACCGATCATGCCACGCCGCCTGAACACCGCCGGGCCGCCCAAGCCGCGCTGAAACAGGCCGAGAAATTAATGCCTAAAGTGGATTTGCTGGTTTTGGATGAAATTAATAATGCCGTTATCGACAAACTGCTGGCTCAAACAGCAGTCACTAAACTGATCCGTCGCCGCGGCTCCACCCACCTGATCTTAACCGGCCGGGGGGCGAGTAAGGCGACGCTTCGGTTGGCCGATTTGGTTACGGAAATGAAGAAACTCAAACACCCGTTTGATAAAGGTAAAAAGGCAATTAAAGGCTTGGACTATTGATTTTTGCTGCAGCCAAGGCTGGCCAGGCTTTTTTTACTCTTACCCCATGTATTAAACATACAAATGCCGCTAAAGCTATCCAGCCATAGATGTATTCAGGTGAAGCGTTGTGGTTATGGCCAAATATGGCTAAACTAAGAGCACCGGCCGGAGAATGAGCAAGGTCCGCCAAGGAATCTCTTAGTTCTCCCAAAGAACTATTAACTTTAAGATGTCTGGCAACGGTTCCATCTAACTCTGTTGGCCATCCTGCAAACCAGATGGCTGTTGCCGTTATTGGTTCTCCGGCTACAGCTGCTATTACTGTTCCCAAACCTGAACTAGCCCTAGCCATGGTTAAGCTGTTGACGACAAAATAAGCAGTTTCTTTTTTCATTAAGTGACAATTTTATCATGTGTTATCATAAACTTATGAGTAATCTGCCCAACGATGACCAAACGCAGCCGGTCATACCCACTTCAAGCAAGGGGAAAGAACTAGATAAAGGTGGCCAACCCTTCGACTCCGCTCAGGGCCAGCAAGAAGTAACGCCGATAACCGAATACACCCGGAACGTCGACTTGGAGCCGGAAGTCGAAGGCTGGCTGGAAAAACTGGAAAAAGAGCAAACTCAACTAGGCCAACCGGTGACCGACGACAAAGGCCAGGTAATTTTGGAAGATGCCAATAAACAGCAGTCCGGCTTTAAAGTTGTTTTACCCTTAACCAAAGATGAGGTGGAGAAAGGTTTGCACCACAAAGTGATTGACAGCATTCGTTGGCTGGCAGAGTGGTGTATTCGGATGATTAAAATGTTTGGCAATAAAGTTACCTACAGGAGAAGTTGATGGATCCGATTCAAGCGATCATTGACCAGGCGAAGTATTTAGTCGCCGTCGCTTTTTTGCTGGGACTAGCGATGGTAGGCATGGTCGGGATAGTTTACCTACTGGCTCACTGGTGGAAGTTTAAGGACAGGGAGAAAAAATCTTTAGAGTTTGTGGTTTTGCAGGTGGCCGTGCCCCGCGACAACGAGATAAAGATTGACGCGGCCGAGCAGATGTTTTCCTCAATTTTTTCGATCAAAAAGGGCGGGGGAATGCTTAAATCATTAAAACCCCAGGAGCATATTTCTTTTGAGATCGTCGGCACCAAGGAAGACATTAGGTTTTATATGGCTGTGCCTCACAAATTGCGCGATTTACTGGAAAAGCAGATTCACGGGGCCTATCCGGGGGCGGAAATCACCGAAGTCGATGAACACTCAATTTTTACCGATCATGGTCAGGTAGCCTTTGCCGCCTTAAAGTTGGGCAGCGCCTCTTATTACCCTTTAAAAGTTTACAAGGATCTGCCGGTTGACCCGTTAAGCTCGATTACCACCGCTTTAGCCAAAATGGGTGACAATGAGGGGGCGGCAGTCCAGATTTTGGTCAGCCCGGCTGATAACTCTTGGCAAAAAGAAGGCCGAAGCTATATCAGTAAAACTAAAAAAGCCGAGGCCGATCCGGAAAAAGCCAAATACAACGTTGACCCAAAAACTTACGAGCAGATTGAGAATAAATGCAGTAAGCCCGGTTTTGCCACCAGCATTAGGATGGTGGTGTCGGCCAACACCAAAGAAACCGCTGATGCGCTGCTTAGTAATCTGGTGTCGGCCTTTTCCCAGTTTAACTCGGAGCACAACAGTTTAACCAAGGCTAAACTTCGGTTTAAACGCTTTTTTATGATTGATTTTATCTATCGCTACCAGCCGATTTTTGGCAACAAAAACATTTTGTCGACTGAAGAACTGGCAACTTTATATCATCTGCCGAATAAATCAGTGGAAACACCTCATATTTTCTGGGTGAGAGCCAAAAGGGCCCCGGCCCCGGCTCAAGTGCCCAAAGAAGGACTGTATTTGGGTAAAAGCAGTTACCGGGGGGTAACCCGGCCGGTTTACATCGGCGACGATGACCGGATGCGCCACATTTACATTATTGGAAAAACCGGGGTAGGCAAATCCGAGCTGTTAACCGACATGATTTTGCAGGATATTAAAGCCGGTAAGGGAGTCTGTTTTATTGACCCTCACGACACGGTCGAAAAAATCATGGAAATGATCCCGCCCGAGCGGGCCGAAGACGTAATTTACTTTAACCCCTCAGACACCGATAGACCGATGGGTCTTAATATGTTGGAAGCGTCAACCGAAGAGGAGAAGCATTTTGTCACCACTTCAATTGTGGGACTTATGTATAAACTCTATGATCCTCATAAAACCGGCATCATCGGGCCTAGGTTTGAGCACGCGATTCGAAATGCAATGCTAACAGTGATGAGCGTTCCGGGCAGCACTTTTATTGAGGTGGTGAGGGTGTTAACTGATGCAAGATACGTCCAGGAATTACTCCCTCATGTGACCGACCCGATTGTCAGGCGCTACTGGACTGACCAGATTGCTCAAACTTCGGATTTCCACAAATCTGAAGTGTTAGACTACATTGTTTCTAAATTCGGCCGTTTTGTCACCAACAAAATGATGCGGAACATCATTGGTCAGTCAGAAAGCGCCTTTAACTTTAGAAAAGTAATGGATGAAGGCAAAATTTTATTAATTAACCTGGCTAAAGGTCGGATCGGCGAAGAAAATAGCCAGTTTTTAGGTCTGATTTTAGTCCCTAAAATTTTAATCGGGGCGATGAGTCGCCAGGATATTCCTGAAGAAAAAAGAAAGCCGTTTTATCTTTATGTAGACGAGTTTCAAAACTTTGCCACCCCGGATTTTGCCCAGATTTTATCTGAAGCCAGAAAATTTGGTTTGAGCCTAACTGTGGCCAACCAGTTTATCGGCCAGATGGAAGAAGAAGTTAAAAATGCCATCTTTGGCAATGTTGGTTCATTAATTTCTTTTAGGGTCGGTGTGACTGATGCCAACTATTTACAGCATGAGTACCAGCCGACTTTTACCGAGACGGACTTAATCAACGTTGAGCGTTTTAATGCTTACATGAAGACGACTGTCAATAACGAGCCGATACCGCCATTTTCGATTGATTTAACCAAAGACATGGGTAAGATCGCTGAGGCAAGAAGTAAACAAATGGCTGACATGGTCAAACAGTTGTCGAGATTAAAATACGCCAAAGACAAAAACGTGATTGAGGCGGAAGTTACCCAGCGCTCCAAACTTTAGTAGTTTGCGTGATAAAATATCCCTTGAAGGCCGGTAGCTCAGCTGGTTAGAGCACCAAGCTTATACCTTGGTGGTCGGTGGTTCAAATCCACCCCGGCCTACAGATTGACAAATTATCCTTATAGGATAAAATCAGCCTCATACTTCTGCCAGGAAAGAATTATTTATGCCTCCCGTGCTTGCACTTGAAGGGAACAAAAGACCACCAGCTCAAGGTGAAGTTAATTACTGGGCAGGCTTAAATATTCTTGGAAACATAAAGTCTACAAGTGACTGGCTATTAAAGACGGGTCTGGCTGAATTTCCTAAAAAAATTGACTACGAGTGGTTGACGGAAACAAAAGCAACCCCTAAAGTGGTGGCTGTAATGAGAGGGTTTGCTAGAGCCAAAAATACAGTTAGATCGGGAGAAAAAGTGGATTTAAAACAACTAATAGACGGCCAGGAAAAAATGGCTGAACTAATAGTAGGCGAGTTGATGGTTGAGGATCAGGATGATGATTTAACAAATGTAATCGTTCCCATGAGAGTTGGCAACCTTGATTTAGAGTTGGTGATTAATTCAGCTTGGGGAAGTAGCTGGCGCTTGAAGGGTCAAGAAAATTGCTGGAAAGAGGCAGAAGAGGTGGAGCCTGCTTTTAATCAGTTGGGCAGTAACGAAATTTATATCAACCCGCAAGCATTAGGGGAATACACGGACATGCATGTGATTGGGAATACTTTACTAGCTATGACAATTCGTGACTTACTAGTAAAAGCCTCAGAAAAACCCAGAATGATCACAAAATACACAAGTTCAGGTAATAATTTTCATAAAGAAACCATTTTAGGCTTTCGAGAACCAGGCAGAGATGTCACTTCCATAAATTTGGCTGAAGGGCATCCTGTCGCTATGGCTAATCCAAGCTTAGAGTTAAGACAAGATGTTAGTGGTTGGCGGGATTTAAGAATCTCAGGTGGAAAGACCAATGAGCTTAAGGTGATTGGAAATTATCTAGCGGCTTACTACAATTTTGCTTAAATCAAGAAAAGTTGCTTAAAGTTCTTCCAGGGTTGACGGGGCCGATTCCGGTTTTTTGACGACTTCTAAATATTTTTCCGTTGTCGATAAACGTTTGTGGCCGACTAACTTGGAAATTAAAGTTAAGGGCGTGCCGGCTTCCAACTGGTGGGCGATAAAGGTATGCCGCAAATCATTAACTTTGGCCTCTTTGATGTCGGCTAATTTAAAAAAGCGATCAATCGCGGTTCTAATATTTCTGATCAAAAACGGCTTGCCTGTTTTAGTAACAAACACTTTTTTAGTTTTGGTTTTGGGCCGGATGGTTAAGTAGTTAGCCAGTGCCAGCTGAGCTGCCTTGTTTAAAGGTACCTCGCGTTCACCGTGAGATTCAAAGGCGCGGATGGTTAAAGCACTGGTGTCGACATCGTCAAGTTCGAGGTTGGCCAACTCGCCGATGCGGATGCCGGTTTGGAGTAACAGCTCGACAATGGCGTACATTCTGGGGTCGTCACGGCAGACGTCGCGAAGGCTCCGGTACTCCATTTTGGAAAGAATCCGCGGCGGTTTGACTTCATATTTTGGGTGAGCCACTCCGGTAGCCGGATTGGTGTCAATCAATTTTTGGGCCATTAAAAAGCGGCAGAAAGTTTTAATTGAATTTAGTTTGCGGCTGACTGATTTGGCAGTATATTTTTGCTGACCTAGATTTTCTTTAAAGCTTTCGATGTGTTCGCCGGTTAATTGCTGGGGTTCATTAACGTTCTTGGCTTTGACAAATTGAAGCAACTGATCAACGTCTTTGTTGTAAGCTAAAATTGTTGCTGACGAGCGCCCCTTGGCTTTTAAGTCGGAAACAAATTTTTCTCGGGCAGTGCTAAGATTGAAATTATTATTCATACCAAACAGGCAGAAGTAGCTTATAATATCAATCAGGGGGATTTATGTCAATTACCAGGATGAAACTCTTTACCTACGGATTACTGGTTATCAGCTTATTGGTGTCGGTACAACTAATTAAGGACATCTTAAAATTAGGGCAGGCTGACGAGCGAATGAAAGCCGTTCAAACTGAGTTAAATGAAGCCCAAATTGAACAAATGAACTTAAAACAAAGCTTAGAAAAAGTCGGCACACCCGACTGGCAAGAAGCAACCTTCAGAAACACTTTAAATTTAAGCAAACCCGGTGAGGTGGTGGTGATTGTGCCCGAAGCAGTGCGCCAAACCGAGCTTATTAGACCCGAAGTGGCAGCACCGGAAACCGATTTGGCCAATTGGCAAAAATGGTGGCAAGTATTTGCCTTCTAACAGTATAATTAGCTATGGGGTTACTCGACGACCTGATCACCAGACAAGTGAAGCGCAAAGAATTTTTGCTGGCTGAAAAAGTTATTCCGGAGCAAAACACTCGGAAAATCACCGTAAAGCCGTTTATTACAATTTCAAGGGAAGCCGGCAGCGGCGGCAAGCCGATTGCCAAAGCGGTCGCCAAAAAATTAAAGTTTAAACTTTACGACCACCGGCTAATCAAGATGACGGCAGAGAAGGCCAAAACCCGCGATGCTTTAATTGCCTCGCTGGATGAGCGGGACAGAAGTTTTGTTGAAGACTTGGTCCACTCATTTTTAAATCCGGAATATGTTTCCGAAACAGAATACACAAAAAATTTGTTTGAAGTGATTTTATCACTGGCCAGAAAAGGCAACTGCGTGATTTTAGGCAGAGGCGGCAACTTTATTACCAACCAATTTGGGGGTTTGCATGTCCGGATTGTGGCACCTTTTCTAGTTAGAGCTGGCTACACCGCTCAGTACGAAGGCTACACCATTTATGAGGCACGCGAACGGATGAAAAAGTACGATCATGAACGCAAAGAATTTATCAAGCAATATTTCGGCAAAGACGCCTCTAATGCCAACTATTACGATCTGGTGATTAACACCACTTACTTACAGGTTCGTGAGGCAACTGAGATCATTTTGCACGCCTTTAAACAGAAGTTTCCCGACTGGAAGAAGTAGTGCCCACGTGTTAAAATTGCCACTGCTCTTTAACTTATAGCGGGTGGGAGGCAAGTGTCTCGTGAGGCTCA
>DATEUG010000093.1:0-6643 GCA_035283225.1 Patescibacteria group bacterium
AGAAAGTATTCCTTAAAATTACTGCTGGTACCTTTAATTTTGCTTTTGGCCTTAGGCATTTTTCGCCGGCAATATCTAGCTGAATTTTTTAACCCCACCGCCATCCGTCAGGACATTGCCACTGAAAATCTTACCAGAAAAGCCGGCTCATCTTCAATTTTAATCCGCCGGGTAGTCTGGAGCGGAGCCCTAGAGATTTTCAAAGCCTATCCTGTCTTCGGTTCAGGTGTAGAAACATTTGCTTATTCTTACTACAACTATCGCCCGGTAACGCATAATTTGCTGTCTGAGTGGGATTATTTGTATAACAAAGCTCACAACGAATTTTTAAACATGTTATCGACCACCGGTGCCATCGGCTTGATCACTTATTCGTCAATTATTATTTGGTTTAGTGTCTGGGGTTTAAAAAATATCGCCGGCAATCCCTTAGCTGCCCCGTTACTGGCTGGCTACTGGGGCTTAGGAGTATCAAACTTTTTGGGTTTTAGCGTCGTCCCGGTTGGTCTTTTCTTTTTTCTTTTCCCCGCCATCAGCTTCGCAGATTCGGCGGGTAGGCCCGCTTTGCCAAAATCTAAACAGTACTTTTTTATCAACAATTACCAAGCGATAACCATTACCCTGGTAGCCATAGCGGCTTTGTTTTTAATCGTTAAACTGGGCAACTTGTGGCTGGCTGATAAACAGTTTAACTACGGCCGCAATTATGTGGCTTTAAACCAGGTTGAAGTCGGTTACCAGTTTCTGATTGACGCTGTCAATCGAGTCCCCAACGAACCGCTGTTTCGAAACGATTTAGCTGAAGCTCAAGCCAAGTTAGCGGTTTTATACAACGCTGCCAATCAAGCCACCATCAGCGGTCAGCTGGCGGAATCGGCTGTGGCTGAATCAGACAAAGTGATGGCTCAAAATAATGTCAATCTAAACTTTTATAAATCCCGGATTAAGATATTTTTGCTTTTGGACACCATTAACCACCAGTATGCCAACGCTGCTTTAGAAACCACCATTGAGGCGATTAAACTGGCTCCGACTGATGCTAAATTAAGGTACAACCTGGGGTTAATCTACAATCAAATCGGCCAAACCGGCCTAGCTGAACAAACCCTAAAAGAAACAATTGATTTAAAACCTGACTACGAAGCCGCCCGCTTTTCTTTGGGCTCACTTTACCAACAGTTAAAACAAAATGACCTAGCGAAAGTTCAGTACCAATATATTCTCGACCAAATAAATCCTGACAACCAACCCGTGAAAGACAAACTTAACGAACTTAATTAATTATTGGCTTGCGGCTCAGACAAAATTTGCTCCGCTGCTTCAAAAAAAGTCAGTCCCCGACTTCTCATTAAATCAAGAATGTCCGTCGCTGCCACCAACCGACCTTTAGGAAGTTGAGCTTCCCAACCCCTATCCAGAGTTATGTCTGAATGATGATCATAAACAAAAACAGATTCTGACCCAAAATCGCCTCCACTCAAAGTTAGTTGATCCCTGACCGCATCATCTCCAAGAACTACTCTGTCTCCGGTAAGCTTTATCAAATCCTGATTTGTTATAAATCCTTCTGTCAAAATATAATCGGATACCTCAGCTCTTTTTCCAGTTGTGATTGGGGCACCTATCGCTAGGTCAGGCAACAATCCAGGCATACCACCAGCGTAAACAAGGGCACTTTTATTGGCAAACCATAATGAATTATCACCATTAATAAAAAGGCCAAAATCCGGAAATTGCTGATTATCTTCAAGTTGGGCGACGGAAACATCAAAGGCTCTGGCGGTCACACTCCAATAATTGTCTCCCTCCTTTGCTATAGCGTTTGGCAAACCTGATTCCTCGACCGGAGCAGCAACAGTCTCTGTATGTGGTTGAAGCGTATCAACTTTAAGTTGCGCGAAAGTCGCGATCGCTTCTGGCGGCGTACCGCAAGCCGACAAAACAAATGCCAGTGTTGCCCCAGCACCGAGAGCAATTAGTGGCTTCGGAATTTCTACGTTCGACATTCCATCAGGCATAATATAACCCTATAATAATACTAAATTATAACATATCATACTGATATAATACTGTCATGCTGAAAATTGTAAAACTGCCAAATCCTATCTTAAGAAAACGGGCTAAAGAAATTGAGGTTGTTACCCCTCAAATCAAGACTTTGGCCAAAGAAATGGTTGCCACACTTGCGCCCCGGCGCAAAAAACCGCTGGGTGTGGGTCTGGCGGCCAATCAAATTGGCAAATTGGAGCGCATTTTTATCATGCTGATGCCTGCCCGCAATGCTTCGCAACGCGTGGCAGGCGGGCCAGAACAAAACTATCAAGTAGTAATCAACCCGCAAATATTAAAAGCCTCAAAACAAATGGTTGTTTCCCAACCAGAAGATGACCGTTTGCTGGAAGGCTGTTTATCAATTCCCGGCTACTACGGCTTGGTCAACCGACCGTTAAAAATCAAAGTTAAGTATCAGGATTTAACCGGCCGTTGGCATAACCGCGGCTTTGGTTTGCCCCAATCGATCTATTTTCAGCACGAGTTAGACCACATTAACGGCGTTTTGTTTATCGACCGGCTGGTCCGGAGTCACCCCTTCTACTTAGCCAGCAAAACCGGTAAGCTCCGTGAAGTGGCTAACCCTTTTTAAAACCTGTAAGCGTAATCGACGCCGTCAACAGAAGACACGTCCACGCTTTTTGTATCTGTAGTTGGAGTCAGTTCAACCCAGGCCACACCTTCATTTATGGCCGAAATTAATCTTTGACCGTGAAGTTGGAGGTTGGGTAAACCATACATTGGTCCGTCTGAAAAAATCTCTACTGCTGGTTGATCAGGCCAAGCTAGCGCGGCCGTATCTGACGCTGGCTTAAATTTTCTAGTGCCGATTTCGTTAGTTTCTGAATAAACCGCTATCCGAGCCTGGGGAAGCTTGATAAAACTTGCTCCTTTTTTCCAACTAAATTCGTAATCAGGTATTAGCAGTAAATTTCCATCTCTTTTGCCGTCGTTTGGCTTAACTTTTTCTAATCCACCCATTCGCATAAATCTCTCTATCCATTCGCCGAGGTACGAATGAGCATTCATACCTGTGATTCTAAAAGTATCTCGCTGACTAACTCGATTTAAAACATTAAGCCATAACTCGATCGTCCCCAAGGCAATCGATTGATATAAACTGTATTCTTGCCTGCCGTAACCTCTTACTAAATCTGTAAGTTTCGGCTGCCTTAGCTCTGTTATCCCGGGAACTCTAACCAAACGATCGACCATAAAAGAAAATTTAAGCCGGTGCCGAAAACCCGGTGACGACGAAGGGGTAGTCTTTTGGCACTCGAGCCGTGCTAAAAAACCCACTAGCTTGAGTCAATTGCAGTTCTTTCCGTTCCAAAGCCTCTTTTACAATTGCTAATCGTTCCTCACCTGTAAGATTACATGTCAACCCTTTAGTTGATGGTAATCCCAGCGGAGTAGAAGTGAAGGTAAATGAAATATTGCTCCCGTCATTTTTACCAGTAACTGCCTCTATGGCAACCGGAGGGTCATAGGGAGAGTTGAGTTTGCGAGGATCATAAAAGAAATCTAGATATTTGATGAACACCACCGGATCTTTTTCTTTTAGACCGCCGGCTTTGGCTAAAACCAAGCCTGTCTTGGTTAAAGCGGTAACCATGTCTGCTTCGGAGGGAACATTGCCTTGATTAGCAAAATCGGTAAGCACGGTAAGTAAGGCTTGAGCTGTAGTCTGCCTTAAGTCAACTTTCTTTTCAGCTTCATTTATTTCTTGTGTGGCTGGCATCGGCCGTATTATATACTATAATCATGAAAATTTGTTTCTTGGGATCTGAAGCGCATTACTCACAATTAGTTAAAAAGGCCTTAATTGACGCCAAATACGAGCTTACTGATAACCCTGACCAGGCTGATTTACTAGTGGTGGCCGCCCATGGGGCGAAAATCTCACCCGAACTGTTGACCGCGACCAAGTTTGGCGGCTTAAATATTCACCCCTCATTACTGCCAAAATACCGCGGCGCCACACCCGTACCCCACACGATTTTAAACGGCGATACATTAAGCGGAGTGACAATTATCAAAATGAATAATGTTATTGACGCCGGCCCGATTGTAGCCCAGCGCCAAGCACCGGTAAACCATGACGACACGGCCGCTGACTTGCTGTTGCGGTTGTTTTCTCTGGGCGCTGAATCATTAATTGAGATATTACCCGATTACCTTGCCGGAAAAATCACTTTAAAACCCCAGCCGGAAGCTTCTCCCACACCCTACTGCCACCGCTTTACCAAGCAGGATGGCTTCATTGCCTGGAAAGAATTTAAAGGCGGAGTCGATGACAAAAGAATCAGGGCTTTCTATCCCTGGCCCGGAATCTGGACCAAGTTACCCAATGGTAAAATTCTAAAACTTCTGCCGGCCGGCCGGGTGCAGCTGGAAGGCAAACAGCCAATTTCCTGGCAGCAGTTCTTGGCCGGCTACAAACATCTTATGTAAATAGCTTTTACTTTAGGGTTACTTCAAAACGCTCTTTCATCAATTCAAACACTACTCTAAATTTTTCAAAGAACCCGATTTGTCCTAACAAGCAGTAAGGTGTCCTTAAATCGGCAGTTAGAAACGCTGTAACCTTCTGTCTGTAACCATAAACATTAATTTCTACCCGTTGATAATATCCTGTCACTTTTTCCCCGCCAATCCCAAGTAAGGAAGACGCTTTACCTTTAGCAGGAATAATGCCTGCAGCTACGGCTAAGGGTGAATGAATAATACACACTGGACTGCCTGAATCTATCAAACATTTAATCGGTAATTTATTGGTTCCTAAATTAACATCCAACAATGGTAAATATGCTTTTCCACCTGGCAAATAATCGTCTACAACCCAGGTGTAATCAAATTTCATGTCTTCAAATCCAGGTTGACCAAGAACCGTATCTGTGTGCCGACCGCATCATAGACACCTGCTTAAACCCTTTATCTTTGGCTTTCTTCAAAGCCTTGTCTGGTGATTTCTCTGCACTAATCACCTTAATAGTTTTATTCTTGACTATTACTGCTAACCACAATCCTGGTTTAGAAAATTGCTTCAGATCTTTCATGTTTCGATTATACGACAAGTTATTAACTTTTTCATTACGTCTGTTACAATAACCCCTGGAATGAAGATTACCCTTTTCGGCGGTTCATTTAATCCTCCCCACATTGGCCATAGGTTGGTGATGACCCAGGCGTTCGAATTGGCGCCCATCGAAGAAATCTGGCTGCTACCCAGCTTTAAGTCTACTTTTGCTAAAAATTCCAATTTAATCGACCCCAAACACCGCCTCAACATGGCTAAAACTTTACTAAATGGAAAAATCAAGCTTCAAACTTGTGAAATTGATCTTAAGATGTCAGGGGAAACGATTGAACCGGTGACTTATTTGATTAAAAAATATCCGGCTCACCAATTTTCCTTTTTAATGGGTTCGGATCAGCTTAAAGGCTTTACTAAATGGCAGGATTGGCAAAAGCTTTTGCAATTGATCCCTTTTTACATCTATCCCCGCGTCGGTTTCCCGATGAAAGGCCTAAAAAAAGGCATGGTTCCTTTGACTCACCCCTTACAAATCATTACCAACATCTCTTCAACGATGGTCAGAAAAAGAATTGCCGCCGGTTTAACCGTTAATCACTTAGTGCCGGGGCGCGTTTCAGAATACATTAAAGCTAATAAGCTATTTCTTAATAGGCGCTAATAAACTCATCACCAGTTCTCTTTCCGTACTGGCATCTTCTTTGTTCAAAACCCACTCCAAATAACCTTCTTCGATTATTGCTTCAATTAATTGCCGATGATTGTCACTTTTATCAAGGTGCCTAGAGTAAACCTGCCGGAAAAAATCGACAGTTGTTTGCTGTATCACCGGATCATTTTCAGCCACTAAAACACTAGTGAAACCTAAAACATCTAATATTGTCGGACCTTTGCCATCACCGGTAAATGTTTCTTTCCAAATTTGAGCAGAATCCTTCAAGAGATGTTCTTGATGGTCGCGCAAATTCAATTTTTTCGCAAGACTTAAAGCGATTAAAGCCGGACCCAAACTTTCTATTCCTTCTATACCCAGACCGTAAGTGTTTATTCTGCAAGCTTCTATATCAGCATTATATGCTCTAGTTTTAATATTTATTCCTAAAAACTTAGGTCGGTTTTGGGCGTAATCAAAAATTTGATCAGCTACTTCGTCAATTCTATCGGCGGCTCCACGATAAGGTAGCGCTTCCCGATGAAAGGCTTCCCTAATAGAAGCTTGAAAATCGATAACCCCTTTCCCATTTTCCGGTCTTAACACTTTATCCTTTCAGGCAGGATAATTGTTATTTTTTGGTTATTGGTTTCTGAAACTTTCTTTTCAATAACCTTAAGCAGTCGGTACAAAGAAGCATTCTCTTTTTAACGCCGTCAACAATAATCGTCGCTCGCTGGAGGTTGGGCTTAAAGGTGCGCTTAACCCGATTCTTAGCGTGAGAAACAAAGTTACCATGAACAACGCCCTTGCCGCAATTTTCGCATTTTAAAGCCATAGACGAAAAGTATGATACCATAAACCGATAATCTATGCTTGAGGTTTTAATCTGGGCCGGGGCA
>DATEUG010000094.1:0-11363 GCA_035283225.1 Patescibacteria group bacterium
TGTTGCCAAAAATAATTCATTAGTTTGCGTTGGTTTAGACCAGGGAACACACGAGTTTGATAAGAAAATAATTGATCAAACTTACCAATATGTTTGTGTTTATAAATTAAACTTTGCTTTTTATGAGGCCAATGGGGTTAACGGCTGGAGAGATTTAAAAAAGGCGGTCGAGTATTTAAAGAAAAATCATCCGGAGATTCCTTTAATTGCTGATGCCAAAAGAGGTGATATCGGCAGCACCAATCAGCAATACGTCAAAGCAATTTTTGATGATTTGGGCTTTGACGCGGTGACCGTTAATCCTTATGTTGGTCGAGAGGGCTTGCAGCCGTTTTTGGACCAAAAAGACAAGGGGATTATCATTTTGTGCAAAACTTCCAATCCCGGCTCGGGAGAGTTTCAGGATTTGGTCTGGCAAAAAGTAGCTGAAAACGTGGTTAAAGTCTGGAACGATAACGGCAATTGCCTGCTGGTAGCCGGAGGCACTTACCCGGAAGAGTTAAAACAAATCAGAGCCTTGGTTGGCGATATGACTTTATTGGTACCGGGAATCGGGGCCCAGGGGGGTGAGGTAGAGGCGACGGTTAGGGCCGGTTTAAACAGTAAAAAGGCTGGGATGATCATTAATTCTTCCCGGGCAATAATTTTTTCAGACGACCCAGGCTTGGCAGCCAAGAGTTTGCGTGATAGTATCAACCAAAATCGTTAAAGATGCAGGTCTACTCGGGCTCCTCCAATCCCGCCTTGGCCAAAAAATTGGCATCTAAGTTGCGGGTTAGGCTGGGTAAAATTGAAGTTTCCCGTTTTGCCAATGATGAAGGACGAGTTTTTGTCACCGAACCTAAGGTTGATTCTAAAGTTATCGTTGTCCAATCTTTAAGCATTCCTACTGACACTCATTTAGTCGAGTTTTGTCTAATTTGTGATGCCTTAAGAAGAAAAGGGGCCAAACAAATCATTGCCGTTATTCCCTGGCTGGGGTATTCCAAGCAGGACAAAGTTTTTCGGGAGGGCGAGGCGCTGTCGATTAAAGTAGTGGCTAAAATCTTAGAGTTAAATTTCTTAGATAAAATCTATGTTTTAAATTTGCACAGCCAATTAATTAAAAAAAGTTTTAGAAGGCCAATCATTGAATTAACCGCCCGGCCGTTAATCGAAGACTATTTTAAAAACAAAGTTACCCGTGACCACGTAGTCGTTGCTCCGGACAAAGGTTCGGTCGCTTCCTGCCGGCAGCTGGCTAAAGACTTGGGTGTACCCTTGGTGAAAATCACTAAAAAACGGGATCGGAAAACAGGAATTATTGCTGTTACCGGAATGACAGGAGAGGTTAAGGGTAAAAGAGTGATTATTAAAGATGACATGATTGCTACCGGCAGCACCATGATTGAAGTGTCTAAATTCTTAAAAGCTAAAGGCGCCAAATCAATTGAAGTGGGAGCAGTTCACCATTTATATGTTCCCGGGACTCAAAGTAGGTTAAACCGTGACGGGATTGACCAGCTGGTAGTTACTGACACTGTAGCCGCACCAGCCGGAACCAGGGGAATCAAAGTTTTGTCTGTAGCCGGAATTTTGGCCAAAGCAATTCGAGCTTGACAGCTTAATTAACTTCGTCTAACTTATATTCAGGGCTTGTTTCAGGCCCTTTTTTATTGGGAAAAATTAACACTTTAGGGTCGGAAGGGACGTATGACTGGCGAGAGATTAGTGGGAAGTGAATCAATATTTTTTAAAGCTGATGCTTCGGGTAACGCTGGCGGAGCCAATTCCGGTCAAAGCCTTGAAGGCCAATCTATGCCTCAGCAAATCCAAGCATGGCATCAACGAGTTGAGGATTTACAAAAACGACCTGGCGTACCGGCTTGGGACGGAAGAAGAGGACCCATTCCTGATAGTAATAATCAATCGGTATCTGCTCAGCCGAAAAATACTGGTTGAGCGATGTCTTTAGCAACCGAAATTAGAGGGGAAAATCGACATAGCGACAGATATATACCTGCCGGTGTTTATCAACAAATACCTTTTGGAGATGCCTATCAGAGACAACATGAGTTTACTGCTCTTTGGCCAAGAATCGTTAAGCCTATGTCTCACTTTCAAGTCGGTAATATTTTAGAAATTGGTCCTGGTTCAGGTGGCGAAACGAAGGCACTTCAATCTTTTTATCCAGAATCTCAAATTACAACAGTGGACATTGACGAAAGAGCAGAGATGGCAGCCGAACAAAATGGCGTAGAAGTGGTGAGTTTAGATTTGGCTGCAGCTCAAACTCCAAAAAGGATTGAAAAGTTGGTCGCAAATAGAGGGATTAACACAATTGTTGCTTTAAGAACCAGTAGTGCAATAGTCGACAATTTACTTAAATGGTGGGACAAGAGCTTGGGTAATAAAATTCTGGTATTTTCCTTAATGTGGGTAAGTGAAAGTTATGAGTTATTGGAGCAAATCAATCAGCAGGCTCAGAAAAGAGGGGCCCAACAAATACACCTGGCCAATCATGGCAGACTTTACGATGAAACAGTAACAGCACTTATTCATTGAAAAAACTTGAGGCTGAGCTATAATAAAATATGGGAATAGGGGAAAAAGATAAAAATCTTCAATTCTTACGAAAGCAGTTTTTGCACGATTCCCGGGTGATTGATGCGGAGCGTGGCTATGTGTCGGTTTCCTCCTTTAATTTACGGATGCGGCCGCAGGTATTATCAGCGGCCGCCAAAGCGATTGCCAAGCATTTTAAAAAAGACAATGTCACCGTCATTCACGGCATTCCCCATTCCGGCAATTATTTAGCCGCAGCCGTAGCCATGGAACTTGGCGGTGAAGTGAGGCTTCACAGTTCCCGAAAAGACCAAAATATTCCCTCTTCCTGGAAAGACGTCTACCATGAGGAAATCCGCTCTTTTACTACCAGCGGCGGTGGCGGAATGGTGTTTTCCGGTATTAATTTATCCTTTGTCAAAAAAGGCGATAGGGTGTTACTGGTCGATGACGTTTGTGCCCGGGGGGAAACGGGCTTAAGAATCGTTAAGGGATTAATACAGCGTGGGGTCAAAGTAGTTGGCTACGCAGTTTTGTTTGACAAAGTTTTCCAGGGAGGTTTAGCGGCAGTAGAAAAGCTGGGAGTAAAAGTCTTTTCCTGTGTCCGGGTAGCTGCTTTAGGAAAAAATGACCGGGTTGAACTATTGTCATGATTGCTGTTGTCGATTTTGGTGGTCAAACAGCTCATTTAATAAAAAGGAGAGTAAAAGATTTTGGGGTTGAGTCAATGGTTTTTAGTTTTAAAACAAAAATTGATAAGTTAAAACAGGTAGAAGGCATTATTCTGTCAGGCGGACCAGCCTCAACTTACGCGAAGAATGCTCCCAGCATCAATAAACAGGTATTTAATTTAGGGATTCCGGTTTTAGGCATCTGCTACGGCATGCAGCTAATGGGAAAGTCGCTTGGTGGCCAAGTGAAACCGGGCAGCGCCAAAGAATTTGGCGGAGTAAAGATAAGGCTCAAAAAAAACCAGCTTTTTGCCGGTTTGGACGGTAACCAAATTTGCTGGATGAGCCATTCGGACCAGGTAGTTAAATTGCCTAAAGGCTTTGTGGCGGCGGGAAAATCAAAAAATACGGCTAACGTGGCCATGGTCAGTGAGCGACGCCGGCTTTACGGCATTCAGTTTCATCCCGAAGTGGCTCACACCCCGGCAGGAAGTAAAATTTTGAAAAACTTTGTTTTTGGTATTTGCGGCGTTAAGCCCAAGCGGGCGAGCGTGGAAGATTGGGGGCAAATAGTTGACGGCCGGGCGATTGGCGGTCTTTCCGGAGGCGTTGATTCAGCCACAGCCGCCGCTTTGGTTTATCAATCAATTGGTAAAAACTTGCGCTGTGTTTATGTTGATACAGGCTTGATGCGCCAGGGTGAAAGTGAGCAGATAGTCAGAGATTTTAAACGTATTTTCCGACACTCTTTAGTGGTGGTTAAAGCCCAAAAGCAGTTTTTAGACAAACTTAAAGGGGTAACCGATCCGGAAAAGAAAAGAAAAATCATCGGTAAGCTGTTTATTAAAATCTTTGAGGCAGAAGCCAAAAAGTGGGGAGCCAAATGGCTGGTACAGGGAACAATTTATCCGGATGTGATTGAATCGGCCCCCACTTCGCCAAGGCTTCGTGGGGCGGCGCAAAAAATCAAAAGCCATCATAATGTCGGCGGTTTACCGGCAAAAATGAAGTTAAAGCTGATTGAGCCGTTAAGAGATTTGTATAAAGATGAGGTTAGGCAATTAGCCAAAAAATTGAAGTTGCCGAAAAATTTAGTCAATCGCCAGCCGTTTCCGGGTCCGGGTTTGGCGGTCAGAATCAGGGGCGCGGTAACCCGCGGTCGCCTCAGGAGACTGAGACAAGCAGATGCAATACTGCAGGAAGAGGCGGCCAAGTTTAAACTGCCTAAAAACTTATGGGTACTACAGGCGATTTATGTGCCTTTAAAAACTACCGGTGTCAAGGGTGACGGTCGAAGCTTTGAGGAAATGATTGCTATCCGGTCAGTGACTTCCGCTGACGCGATGACGGCCGATTGGACTAGATTACCCTATGATTTGCTGGCCCGGGTGTCATCCCGGATTGTTAATGAGGTGGCGGGCATTAATCGGGTAGTTTATGATATTACTACCAAGCCGCCGGCAACGATGGAGTGGGAATAAATATGGCAAGACACAAACACAGGATGATTACAGTTGTCGGTAACATCGGTTCGGGTAAAACGACAGTGACACCAGTAATTGCCAAAGCTCTAAAAGCCAAGCACGTTTTTGCTGATAATCTTTTCCAAACCATTGACCCATTCCGCGAGCTTTATTTAGAAGACACTAAGCGTTGGGGGCTGGCCAATGAACTGTGGCTGACTTTGGAGCGGGTGATTTTAGTCAAAAAATATTTGCGGGGTCAAAAAGATAAACTTTTAGTAGTTGATTCAGGCTTACTGATGAGTTGGGCTTATACTAATGGCTTACTTCTATCTGGCAACATGACTGAGGATGAATGGAATTTATACCGGCGTTTATTTGACAAGATCGCCATTACTTTATTTGCCTCGTCAGTAGTGGTAGCCTTAGATTTTCCGATTAAAACACTTCTTAAGCGGATTAAACAGCGGGGCCGCCAGTTTGAGCTAAAGTATTATAACCCGGAATACTTAAGCCGGGTTGACTCTGGTTTAACCAAACTGATTGAAAAATTAAAGCGTAAGAAAATTCCGGTGATTGCCTTGGGTGAAAACGATGTAGTCCTTAACGGTAAGGGTGAAGTGGAAATGTCAGCAGCCTTAGAACAAATTAAAAAACTGGTTAAAGACCATTAACGATTGCGGTTAAAAGCTGGCTCATTTTGGCAGAAGCACGATTAGCGGCCGCCAAAACATCCAAGTGATTGTGTTTCACAAAGGCTAAGTTAGTGACAAACGCCAGTCCTAATACTTTCATTCCTAAGTGGTTGGCCATGATCGTTTCCGGGGCCGTACTCATACCGACGACATCGCCGCCCAAGAGTCGTAAAGCTCTTTTGTCGCTTGGCGTTTCAAACTGGGGACCATGGTAGTAAACATAAACTCCTTTTTGCAGCGGTAATTTTTGGGTTTTAATGACCTTTTCGCTCAAATTAATCAGTTTGGAGTCAAAAGCCTGGGACATGTCCTGAAAGTTGGCGCCAGTAAGAGGAGTAGGTACGAGTAGGGTCAGCAAATCAGTTAAAACGACAAAATCGCCGACTTTATATTTGGGGTTTAAGCCGCCGACCGCGGCAGTGGTAATTAAAGTTTCTACCCCCAGTTTTTTAAGTAACAGAATCGGTTTAGTCGCGATCGCCGCCGAGTGGCCCTCGTAAATATGGAACCGGCCGGCTAAAATCAGTACTTTTTTGCCCGCCAAATAGCCGTAAATTAACTTACCTTCATGGCCGGGGACGGTCGATTTGACTTTAAAAAGTTTTTGATAGGGCCAGGACTTGATGATTTTGACTTCGTCAATGACTTTGTTCCAGCCCGACCCCAAAATTAGGCCGATTTTTGCCTTTTTTGGGATGGAAATTGACATGGTTTGAGATAATCTTAACATATGACTGAGGCGGTAACAGGCAAACTGCCGGAAATAGGTTTCCCTAAAGAGAGAATACAGTTGCTGGAAAAGCAATACATCAATGACATCACCAAAACCGTTGTTTTAACAGGAGGGAGAGCCTACAGGAGTTTTTTAAGGCGGGGCCGGAAGCAATTGCCGGAGCGGTTTGAGGGTTTGGGCCATACTCTTGAAGGAGGGAATTTTGCCGAGTGGATGAAAAGATCAGACGGAGCGGCTAATAACTTTGTCAGAAATTTATACGACACCACTGTCAGCGGCAAGGCAATTGAATTAGCCATGGAAAACCCGGCTCAGGCCGATCACGGCATTCCCCATTTAAGGCGCGTTGAAGAATGGTTCGAGCAGGCAATTTTCAATGATAAGGAAATTAGACATTCAAAACTGCCTTTTAAATTCTGGCTGCCGGCGGCGTATTTGGCCATCAGAAACCACGACGTGATTCAGCTTCTAAACGGCAAAAAGGCTTATCATGCGGAATTGGCGGCACTATTCACTCTGGCATCATATAAACAAGTGTCTAAAGCTTTTGATGTTAGTCGCGAGCAGGCTTTTGCTTATTGCCAGTTTGCGGCAATGATGATTTTGCAACACACCTCGGTGCCGGTTACCAGCGCCACTTCAGCCAAGGCGATTTTTGAGGAATTAGGGCCAATTTTTGATAAGTTTATGCCTGAGGTAATTAAGCAGGAATTTAAATCAGAGTTTGATCTTTTAAAGAAAGACGACCGGCCGCTGACTAAAAATTTTGCTGATAATGGCGATACCCAAGCCAGCCATAAAGTATTTAAAAAATACTCTGACATTTTTTCCGTGGCTGACAAATTTGACACATTATATCCTGCAGAACTAGCCGCTTTAAGATCGCTAATGGCGTCGCCAGCCAAAGGCAGGGAATTTTATGTTCAACCGGAAACTTTGAAAGGATTTGAGCAAGTTAGCTTAGAGGAAGAACTTAATACTTACGCTAAAAGCAAAGAATTTCATGATGAAGAAGTCTTGTGGGATAGAAGCGACATCGGCCGGAAGCTCCATGAGTTCAAAAAAGAGTTTGTAAAAACAGACAATCAATATTTTATCGAGACGATGAATAACAATAAGTTGGCGGCAATTAAAAAATTGAAAAGACTGTATACCAGATTGATGGCTAAAGACACTCAGGCGATAAGCGAAATTTTCTTAGAAAGGCGGGAACATATTAAAACCAAGGTTGCCGATCGGGTGAAAAATGTTAGGCTGAAAAAAGCTCGGGAAGAAATGGAAAAATACGGGCAGGCAGTGCCGGCTCTGAGGCTGCAAAGAGAAGAATTAATGGCGGCGATTAAGCCGAAAATCCGTGATTACAGTCAGGCTGAAATTGACCGGGTGGCGGCTCTATTTGATCTTTTATTTGAGCAAGAGTTAAAGCGGCAGGGGATTTCAGCCGACGAAGCGGAAGGCATTGAAGAGGTCACCCCCTACGGCTACTATGATTCGATTGCGGTTTTGAAGGATATGCGCTGCAATACTCTGGTGTCAGGTAAACGCATAAGGTAAGATAGGGTAACCATGGACAAGATTTTTTCAATCATTAAAGCCGAAAAAAGAAGGCAAAAAGAGCAACTCCAGCTGATTCCGTCGGAAAACTATGCTTCGAGCGAGGTAATGAAAGCAGTGGGGTCAGTGATGATGAATAAGTATGCCGAGGGTTACCCCAAAAAACGCTACTACCAGGGTAATAAATATTTGGATCAGGTTGAAGACTTAGCCAGGGAGAGGATTCTAAAAGCTTTCGGTCTGTCACCAAAAAAGTGGGGCGTTAATGTCCAGCCTTACTCCGGCTCGCCGGCCAATTTAGCGGTTTATAACGCGCTTTTAAAACCCGGCGACAAAATGATGGGTATGTATCTGCCTGACGGAGGGCATCTGACTCATGGTTGGCATCTGCCGGATCGGCCGATTTCGATTACTTCAAAATTTTGGACCAGCCAGTTTTACCATGTTGATAAAAAAACTTTAGTTTTTAATTATGCCCAGATTACCCGGCAGGCAAAAAAATTTAAGCCTCAAATCATTATCTCCGGCGGCACCGCTTATCCGAGAACCATTAATCATAAAAAACTGGGAGCAATTGCCAAATCAGTCGGCGCTTATTATCTGGCTGACATTGCTCATGAAGCCGGGCTTATTGCCGCCGGGGTTCACCCGACCCCGTTTCCTGATTGCGATGTGGCGACATTCACCACCCACAAAACCTGGCGAGGGCCCAGGGGGGCAGTAATTGTCGCCCGCAAAAGTTTGATTGACAAGATTAACTTTTCCATTTTCCCTGGCCTTCAGGGCGGGCCGCATTTGCACACCATTGCCGGGATTGCGGTGGCTACCGGTGAGTTAATGACTCCGGGATACAAAACCTATGCCCGGCAGATAGTTAAAAACGCCCAGAGGTTAGCGGCAAATCTCAAGAAAAATGGCTTTAATATTGTCTCCGGCGGCACTGATAAGCACCTGGTCTTAATTGATCTAAGAAACAAAAAGCTATCCGGTTGGGTGGTGGCTTGGGCCCTGGAAGCCGCCAATATCATTGCTAACCGTAATACTGTGCCTTATGACACGGCTTCGCCTTACTATCCTTCTGGTTTAAGAATCGGCACGCCGGCAGTGACCAGCCGGGGGATGAAAGAAGCCCAAATGGACAAAATTGCCGACTGGATAACCAAGGTGGTAGAGGTAGTGAAAGATGAACGTTTGCCGGACGAGCCAAAGGCCCGAAATCGTTTTGCCAATAATTTCCGGACAAGAATCGCCAAAAATCAGGAGTTAAAACGCATCGGCCGGGAAGTGAAGCGTTTGTGCTTAAGGTATGGTATTCGTAGTTGACGGTAAGAAACTCGCCGCCGAACGGGAAGAAGCCCTTAAGGCCCTGAGCGGAGTCGAAGGGTTTAAAGCGAAATTAGTCAGCATAGTATTGGCGGACGATGCTTCCGGCCAACTTTATACCCGCTTAAAAAAAGAAGCCGCTGGTAGAATTGGAGTACATTTTGTGGTCGAAAACGTTGACAAATTCTCTGTTGACATTCTTTTACCTATTATTGAAAAATACAGCAAAGACGGTGAAACTCACGGAATTATCATCCAAAGGCCGGGTGGACTGTGGCGCCAATTAAAGGGTTTAGACAGAAGCCAATTTGAGTCAGATTGGAGTCGGTTAGTAGCGGCAATAGCCCAGCAAAAAGACGTTGACGGTTTAAGGCCGGACTCAAAGTTCACCATGGCGACAGTTAAGGCGGTGGAAGCAATTTTAGAATCGGTTAAGGCTAAAGGGAAAGTGGTGATTGTGGGCAGTGCCGGTTTAGTCGGCAGGATTTTAGTCAAAAAGCTGAAAGCTACCGGTGTGGATCTGGAGACTAAAGACTTGGCCGCAGTTACCAGCCAGGCTGATATCTTAATCTCGGCTACAGGCCAGGCGGGTTTAGTTAAGGCTGACATGGTTAAAAAAGGGGCGATAGTCATTGACGTTGGCTGGCCCAAGGCTGACGTTGACTTTGAGGCGGTTGTCAAAAAGGCGTCAGTAATCACCCCGGTACCCGGCGGCGTCGGGCCGTTAACAGTCATCTGTCTACTTGAAAATCTGGCTGAGGCTTGTTATAGTAACGCCTATCACTCACACTCGGGGTCTTCCCTTGATTAGTATTACCCGGGTGGCGGTATAAAGGGAAGGACGGCAATGAAAAAGACAACAAAGACTAAAAAAGCAGCTCCTGGTTACCAAGTGGATTTAAAAGAGTTACTTGAAGCCGGCGTTCATTTCGGCCACCAAGCTAGGCGCTGGAACCCGAAAATGGGTGATTTCATCTACACTAAAAGAGAAGGTGTTCATATTTTTGACTTAGGTCTAACCGCCAAAAAATTGGGTGAAGCGATGAACTTTGTCCGCGATTTGGTGGCTGAGGGCAAAGAGATAGTTTTAATCGGCACCAAACGTCAAGCGTCAGCGATTATTAAGGAAGAGGCAGTTAAAGTCGGCGCCCCTTATGTGGCCGTCCGTTGGCTCGGGGGCATGATTACCAACTGGGGCCAGCTTAAAAAAAGCATTGATAAATTAAACTCCATGGAAGAGAAAAAGAAAAAAGGTGAATTTAAAAAATACACCAAAAGAGAAAATGTAATGATTGATAAAGACATCGCCCGCTTAAACCACTTTTTGTCAGGCTTGAGGGGTTTAACAGAAGTGCCGGCAGCGATTTTTGTGGTTGACGTCAAAAAAGAGGAGCCGGCGGTCAAAGAGGCCATGCTCAAGGACGTTACGGTCGTAGCTGTGGTTGACACCAATTCTGATCCGAATATGGCCGACTATATAATTCCGGCTAACGATGATGCCGTTTCCAGTATAAAATTAATTGTTAGTAAAATCACCAAAGCCTATGCCGACGGTAAAGCTAAACGACATTAAAAAGTTAAGAAGCGCCACTGGCGCCGGGGTAATGGAAGCTAAAAAAGCGCTGGTTGAAGCCAGGGGCGACCAGGACCGGGCTAAAACTTTGCTTAACAAATGGGGTCTGGCTAAAGCGGCTACCAGGGAGGGCAGACAAGCTCACGAAGGCTTGGTCTATAGCTATATTCATCCGGGCGGCCGGGCCGGAGCCATGGTCAAACTGGCCTGTGAAACTGACTTTGTCGCTAGATCGGCAGAGTTTGTAAAGCTGGCTAAAGAGCTAAGTTTGCAGGTGGCCAGCATGAATCCTAAAAGTGTTAAGGAACTTTTGGCTCAGGCCTATATCCGCGACCCAAAAAAGAAAATGGGAGATTTAATCAAAGAAGTCGCCGCCAAAGTTAAAGAAAAAGTGGAACTCAAGGAGGCCGTATGGATGAGAATTTCTTAGACGAGGGCCGGAAAAAGATGATGGGCGTGATCGATTTGGTCAAAACTGATTTATTAACCATCCAAACCGGCCGGGCCAAACCGTCATTAGTCGAAGACGTCGCGGTCGAAGCCTATGAGGGCAGTACTTTAACCCTTAAAGAACTGGCGACCATTTCTGCTCCTGACCCGCATTTGATTACCATTAAACCCTACGACGCTTCAGTGACTGAGGCAATATCCAAAGCCTTAGCTTCAGCCAGTCTTAATCTAAACCCGGTGGTTGACGGCGAATTGATCCGGATCACCGTGCCGGCTTTAACCGGTGAGCGGCGGGAAGAGTTAGTTAAGTCGGTTAAGCAAAAAATAGAGTCAGGTAAAGCCATGTTAAGACAGGTC
>DATEUG010000095.1:0-3522 GCA_035283225.1 Patescibacteria group bacterium
GTCGCTTTTTAATTCATAGCCAAGAAAGTATTATAACAAGAGAACAATCGAAGTCAAATACTATCCCTGAACTGGTTCGGGACAAGGTAAGGCGAAAACACCCTTCATGTCCGTCTCACCGGTGAAAACTCTAGCCACATGCCTTGTTGCATCATTACCAGAATATGTATAAACCTTTATTTTCCCTGATCCAGATTGATATTGCCTAGCTAACTTTTCTGCGTCATGACTCGCCACCATAAACGAAAGATTACTGATTGAAGGATGATAACCCGGAAGAGCTACAGTAAATCTGACAAATTCCCCAAACTCTTGTCCTTTTCCGTCTGAAAGTTTCAGAACATCAACATCTCTAGGACTAATACTAGCTTCACGGATAGTTTTTAAATTACTTACTGGTGTTTCAACTGCCGTTTCCCCTGCCATATCAAAATCTTATAGTTTTTCCGTGGCAAAAGTCAAGATTCAACATTGTCCCATTGTTCAATTTTTACCACTTCGCCGTCGCGGTTGAGCCAAACACCCACCACATCAATCCGGCAAAGCCTGTCAGTCAAACCATTTTTAGTCAAAAACGCCTCACCCATCATTCTGACTTGCTTAAGTTTGTGCTGATTGACCATCTCCCAGGGCTCGCCGAAAGCATCGCCGGTTTTGGTTTTGACTTCCACAAATACCACTATGTCGTCTTTTTCCGCCACCACGTCAATCTCGCCAAACCGGCTCCGAAAATTTGTTTCTAAAATTTTATAATCCTTATCTTGCAGCAGTTTCACCGCCGCCCTCTGTCCTGTTAAACCCTTAACCCAATTATCCTGTTTCACTAACTAATCTTAGCACCACGAGGAAGTCCCTTTTCCATTCCGCCATGAGAATTATAAACAGTCATTCTCCCAATAGGTTTACTTTCAGTCTCTTGAACAGGATCTGTTAAAGAGACTTCATTGAGATCACCATTAAAATGGTCTTCAATTTGTTGACGAAAGTCTTCTTTTGCCGCTGCTTGCCTGAATTGAAGATTTGAGACTATTGCTTTTCTGTGTTCTTTTTTGTCGCTATTGTGCCCTTGACCAAGTTTAAAATCGGGACGTTTTTTAAGTCGACCACCAGGAAGTTCTACAAACTGACTGGTGAGTCCCATTATCTGAATCACTTGAAGTTGAAACAGTAATTGTTCCGGATCAATTGCTTTCTCTAGAGCATCGGTTTCCGAGTATTGAACCGGCTTTATTTTTTGAGTGCCGAGTGAGCCTGTTTCAGGAAGTAACATAATTATTTCTGTTTGTTACTATATCAGAAGCTGTCAAGTACGTCTATCCTTTCATCTTATCCTGTTTCATCAACTTTATATCTGCGCTGAATATTCCATTATCTGCTTTCCGGTAACAAGAGGAATTCCTTGCTTTTGCGCAAGCGCCCTTGCTTTATCGTACCGCATTGAACCGAATGTTTCCCTGTCTGCCGTCTCAACGGTAAAGGCGATTTGGGGCAAACCCAATTCTTTGGCAATCGTTAAAAGTAATTCTGTGTGCCCCCGTCTATCTTGTAGTAATCTCGGTGATCCGGAAATAAGCGGTACATTTCCGTCCAGACTAAAGGTTCGCCAAAAAACATCATTTAACTCATCGTCTATCATTTTTGGAGATTTATTTAAAACCTCAAAAAGTGCCCGACAAACTTGGGCAGTTTCCACCGGACTTTTACTGCCATATTTGTGTTCCTGCAAATCTAGCCAAGTCACAAATCTCGGAGCAATGTTTTTGTCTTGCTGTGTCACTAATGCGCGATAAATTGGCGGTAAACTTGGTGTTTCGCTGACAAATTCAGCCATTGGCTTTAGACCCAAACGGTCGAAAAACTGTTGAGGCAGATAAGCCACAAAAATTCCACCTCCCTGCGTTTGTAAATCATAAATTTCTCTGGCCGTAGGCGGCCGGCCGATAACTGCCAAATCAGTTTCACCTTCTCTTTCAGAAAAATCAAAAACAGCCACCGGGGTTTTACCTAAATCCACCTTCAAATTGTTCCAAAATTCTGCTCTGGCCGCCATAGTGGAGGTATTATACTCTCCTAGTTTCTCAATCTGGCTTCGTATTTTAATTCGCCCCGGTCTTTGTAGGTTTCCACTTCTGCCAAGCCGGCTCTAATCATGGCTTCATTCACCAACTTTCCCTGCTTACATCCATCGGGATTATCCTTAAGTCCCGGCCGGGAACGGTTAAATGACAACCGCATGTAATCAGCCGGCAAAAAATTGGGCTTGGTTTCACAGCTTACCCACACCCAAGCCATAATCCGGCCGTATTTATCATCCTGGTAACGGTCATATTCAAGATAAACTTTTTTGCCGCCGACCAAACTATTAAGCGTGTTTTTGGCTTTCTCAAAATCGGTCTCTCCCCGATCGGGTGCGTTCGTGCCGATGAGCCGGATACTTTGATCGTTATTAAGGTAAAAATTGTCACCGTCAATCGCCTCGCCAGCCAAACCGCTTTTGGGAAATATCGCTTCATTCTCATAAAAATTCCGGATCTGCCACAACTCTTTGGCATTCCAGCCCAAAACCATGGCCAGCACTAACCCTGGTATCAGCACCGCCGGGGCACCCAACCTGACCAATCTTTGCCTTAGTGTCAATTTTTTCTTTTTCATCCTTTCACCTTATATTGAAGGGCCTCAGCGATGTGATTGTAATCAATTACTGTTGCGGCGGCCAAATCGGCAATGGTTCGACCGACTTTTATTAAGCGAAAATAACTTCGGGCTGACAACTGCCATTTATCCGCCGCTTGCTGCAACAGCCGCTCGGCATCGGTCGATAACTGACAATACTTTTTAATCTGCTTGTTTTTCATTTCGCCATTGGCAAAGATGCCTTGCCTGCCGGCAGGCACGACCTCACCCGCAAACCGCTTTTGCTGAATTTGCCTGGCCGATCTCACCCGCTGGCGCACCATGACTGAAGTATCGCTTTTTGCCGGCGTTTCCAGCCTTAACTTCTCTACCTCTACAAACGGCACGTTGATGTGAATATCAATCCTGTCCAAAATCGGGCCGGACAAGCGTTTTTGGTAGCGCAATATCTGGCCCGGCAGACACGAACAAGCCTTCTTCGGGTGGTTTAAAAAGCCGCAGGGGCAAGGATTGGCCGCGGCAATCAGCATAAATTTAGCCGGAAACTGCAGCGTCCCCGCCGCCCGGGTAACGCTGATGACTCCATCTTCCAACGGCTGGCGCAAAGCCTCCAAAGTTGAGCGCGGATACTCGGCAAACTCGTCCAAAAACAACACCCCCCGATGCGCCAAACTAATTTCTCCCGGCATTGGTTTACTGCCGCCGCCGATTAAGCCAATCCGCGAACTAGTGTGATGGGGTGAACGAAACGGCCGCCGCCTCACCAAGCCGCCACCCGGTTCAATGTTGCCGGTGACCGAATAAATCTTAGTCACTTCCAGCGCCTCACCCTCGGTTAATTCCGGCAAAATCCCCGGCAGGGCCCGTGACAGCATGGTTTTTCCCGAT
>DATEUG010000096.1:0-13006 GCA_035283225.1 Patescibacteria group bacterium
TAGCATTGATTACGAGAGTTCCATCAGAAGTGATCGAATCAGAGTTCACGGCTAGAGCTCCAACAGCCAAAGTAATACCGTTATTAAAGAGGGCCGCGTCCTCTATATATAGTCCATAGTCCCAGTTTGTGCCCTCTTGATAGATGGCGTATTCTGTTGATGTGGTTTGGGCCGCCAAATCATTGATCAAAATTCCATAAGTAGTGGAACCGGCCACTGAAGTTAGGTTAGTAAAATCAAGGTTAATTCCGGCCAGAGCTGCTGTTTGGGTAACGGCACTGCCCCAATCGGCATTAATTAAATCTCCGGCTGTCCACTGGGTTTCCAAAACAAAGTCCAGGAAAGTTCCGGTTGTGGTTGGGTCTATGGCTAAAGCATCGGTTACGGAAACAGAACCACCGGCATTTAAGATAAGGTCTCCTGAAGTATTGGTGGAGATAGTGGCGTCGGTAATACTGGATCCGGCTGAGTAAAGCTTGATGGCCCCGGAAAGAGATTCGTCCGTCCCTAAATCGAGCTGTCCCGCTGATTCGTCAAAGAAAAGGGAGGCTCCGGCAACGGTTGAGCCACCAACAACAAGATCATCGCCCGTTGCCGTCAAATAGGTGAAAGTGCCACCGTCTGTCCATTTTGAGGATCCCCCGCCGCCAGAATCGACTTGGCACTCCCAAGCAGTCCCACTCCATTTCAATATTTCGTCTGTAGCACAGGTTCTCAATAAGGATAGTCCGCTCGAACCCGCCGTCAGTCCGCCGCCGGTTTGAGCGCTGACCGCCAGCGACACGCTGCCACTTGTCCCTCCACCCGTTAAACCATCTCCGGCCGTAACACCCGTTATCGTGCCGCTGCCCCCGCCGCCGCAGCCTTGCCATTCAAAATCTCCATTGGTTGATTCGTAAGTTAAGCATTCTTCATCCGCGGCCGCATCGACAACCTTTAATTTGGATTCTGTCACCGCGTCGCTGGCAATGTCGGCAGTGATGCCGGTTAAATCTAAGGCAAGATTGGCGACATTGTCGGTGGTAGTAACCGTCAACCTGGAGCTATCGCTTTCAACCCCGGTAAGTCCTGTCAATTGATTAATGACAATGTCGCCGCTCGCGATAGCCTGCTCAACAATATTCTCCACATTCTGTGATTGAGAAGTAAGCGTATTCTGGACAAAACTATAGATATTGGCAATCGGTGAAGTGGAAACCGAAACTGAGGCGCCGCCGAAACTCCACACTCCGGTTTGACTGTCAAATGCCGGTTGCAAATAACCTTCAGGCAGTAATGAGTGCTGCTTTTCCTCTGTCGATTCGCCTAAAACAGTCGGTGTGATCATCAAGCCTGCCAGGCTTTGATTAAACTCAAGGGTAGATCCGGCAATGATGGTTTGGGCTTCAGAGATCGCTCGGGCCCCTGATTCGACCTGTGCCAGGCTGATTCTTCCCAGGCCGTCAACTTCACCGGCAATCAGCTGATTAGTCAAATAGGTCTGAGCCTTAAAAATTCCAGACAGCCGACCGTTAATTACCTGACCCTGCAAAATTTTGAGCGGCAGACCCTGACCGTCTGCTAATTCCAACAGCGCAAACATTCTGTCCACGATTACCGCCTCGGGAACAACCGTACCGTCCTTGAGGGAGAACCCGGAGATAATATTGCTAATTTGGTCACTAATTAATGTCTCTCCTGAAGGAAGCTTGAATTTGACGTCTCCAATATAGGCGCCACTGCCATCATCGGCTACCTCGGCTTCCACAATTTCAAAGCTGGAAAAATCGCCTGTCGGTAGGCTGACCGAACCTAAAACACTCCCCACAAATTTTGCCCCCAGCAGTTTATACTTATCCAGGTGAGTCGGTGAATCCTGAATGACTTTGGCAATATTAGCCTGCGAAACAGTCTGAGAATTACTAGAAATGGTGGCAATACCCAAGGAAGCGATACCGATAGCTCCCGCTATCAGTAGGATAATCAGAGCCGCAAAACCGGAATTAGCCCGAGGCTTATCTGTTAAGTTATTGTAAATAGTGGTAAACATCAAGATATAAACTTGTAAAAACTTGTAAAACTAGACACGTTTCCTCTTGAACGTAATGATGAGTACCATGGTCCAGGTTCCTAAGAAAATGGTGGCCAGAAAAATTCCGAAAGTAATCACGTTAGCTGAGCGCAGCGTGTTTAGTAAATCAACGTTAACTACCAAACCCCAGTTTAAATCGGCAATCGGCGTGTAGGCTTGAAGCCGGTATCGATTAACCTCACCCAGTCCGATTCTGTACCCGGCTTTCCCTTCCACGGCTTGAATTAAACTAATATTTTTCTCCACCTTTTGGCCAATTAAGGTTTTATCGGGATGGAAAATATAGCTTTGTTGCTGGTTAGCTATGGCAAAATCCCCATCGTCAGGCCATAAAAGACTCAATCTGTTGCTCAGCTGATCAAAATCAATCGCTCCGGAAATCACACCCACAAAATTGCCTTGGTTATTCAATAGCGGAGCGACAATATAAATCGAATATGGCAATCCGGCAACCTTGGGTTGCACTAGTTGAGAAACCGTCACCGCTTGGTTTTCTTTGACAGGAGCAAAATAGTCTCTGCCGGCTAGATTTAGGTCAATTCTTCTCTTCCCAGCCTCTAAGGGGAAAAAGGCGATGACGTCTCCAACCTCATTGGCAATGGTAATGCGGCGAAAAGCATCAGAGAATTCGTAAAGCTCCTTAACCTTTCTGTCCAAAGCATTTTCTTCCTGGTCAGCCGGATCAATGGCGGAAAAATTAAGTACCAGCTCGACCAGGTCTGGTTGCTTGGAGAAAGTGTCAATCTTTTGAGCCGAGCCGAACACAAAGTCATCAACTACTTGAGCGGCGGCAATGGATTTTTTGGCAATATCGGCAAAGACGAAAGCTTGATAGGTCTTTTGCACGGAAAAGACAATTACCAGGCCGGCGAAAAAAATCACTGTCAACCAGGATAGGCCGGATGCCAGTTGCTGGCGGGAGTAACGGGCAATATTTTCCATTCTTTTGGTGTAGGGGAAAATAATGGCAAAACAGGAAATTAAGATCGCCAACACTCCTCCGCCCCAAAAGTATTGATTGATATGCATAGCGGCGATAAGCATAAAACCAGCCATGAAAAATACCCCCCAATAAATAAGCCAATCCCGGTTTTTAAAATAGGCGGCAATACTAGATAAGACGATTAGACTAACGCCTATGAAGTAGACAGAAAGAAATGTGAGGGGAAAGCTGGAGAGAAAGTTAAGAAACGGGTTTTGAACAAAAAGCCATCCACCCCCAAGAAGAATGAAATAGATCAGCAGATTAAACTTGATCCAATCATCAGTTGTCCAAAAATATTCGATAATGGCAAACACCCCAAACACTCCAAACCATAAAGCGCCCTGATTACTTGCCCCCGTCGTTAAAAACACTAACCCCAGCAGTAGAAACAGAACGCCCAGACAAAAATGGGAAAGAAAATGCTGCCACTTGCTTTTTTTGATCAGGATATCGGCAATAAACAACCAGCCTCCGGCCAAAACAAAGGCCACCCAAAACAATCTAAGGTAGGAGGCATGAACGCTTAAAGCCGGAAACTTATACTCCGGCGGAAAAAACAAAAACACTAAACCTAAAAAGATTCCGCACAAGCCCAAAAACCAGTCAAACAGATCCTGTGCCTGCTTATAAGCCAGAATCTTGCTGGCAACTACGGGAGCGGCCGGAATGGGACTGGAGGGGATTGGACTGGAAGCTGATGGCTCCGGCTGGCCGGCAAGACGCAGGTATTCTGCTTCCGGAATTCTAAACCTGCCTTCTGTTCCTAAACGAGCGGCCTTAATCTTTCCTTCCTCCAAATACTTGTAAACGGTATTCGTAGAAAAGCCCAGCAGGTTGGCTATGTCTTTTACGGTGTAGGTTTTGGGCATTAGGCAGTTTTACAAGTTATTACAAGTTTGTAACTAGTATTGTATTGAAGTCTTGTGAAAACTGTCAAGTGGTCAAGAAGAAAGCTTAAGTTTTTGTGCCAACGCCTGCAGCTTGGCTACCGGTAACTTTTGAGGAGTACCTTGATCCAACTTGCCTGGCATTAAGTGGACGTGGGCATGAGGAACATCTAAACCGAACACCAAACCCCTGACAACGGCTTGGCCGGTTTTTTGCCTTAAGTGCCGGGCAATTTTCCCCACCACAGCAAAATACTGACTCAAATCAGGATAGTCCCAAACCCACTCCACATGCTTTTTGGGAATGACCAAAGTGTGACCCTCACTTTTAGGAAAAATGTCCAGAATGGCGATGAACTCTTGGTCTTCGTATATTTTGTAGCTGGGCAGCTCCCCAGCTACTACTTGGCAAAAAATGCAGTCAGCCATAATTTAAAAGTATAATACCACATATGCCTCAACCGCTGATCCTGGCCATTGATACTTCCTGTGATGAAACGGCTGTGGCTGTTTCTAGCGGCCGAAAAATTTTAAGTAACGCCATTGCTTCGCAAATAAATATTCATAAAAAATACGGCGGTGTGGTCCCTCATTTAGCCAAACGAGCTCACCAAGAAAAAATTGAGTTTGTTTATCGCGAAGCCTTATCCCGTGCCGGAAAATCACAGAGTGCAATTAACGCGTTGGCCGTGACCATTGGTCCAGGCCTGGCCCCGGCCCTGGAAGTCGGCATCGACTTTGCCAAAAACTTAAGCCGCAAGCTTAAGCGCCCTTTGATTGCCGTTAACCACATGGAGGGTCATCTGCTCTCTTGTTTGGCCAATAACGACTTGATGCCCAAAAATGCCCTGGGTTTACTGGTTTCCGGCGGCCACACCGAGCTGGTGCTGGTAAAAACTGTCGGCAGCTACCAGCTTTTAGGCCAAACTTTGGATGACGCCGCCGGCGAGGCTTTGGATAAGCTAAGTAAGATGCTTAAGCTTGGCTACCCCGGCGGACCGATTATTGAAGAGTTATCTACTAGCGGCGACGCCAATGCTATCTCTCTGCCCATTCCCATGCGTCAATCAGGCGATCTTAACTTTTCCTTTTCCGGTCTTAAGACCGCTGCCTTGAATATTATTAACTCCTCAAGCTTAACCAAAAAATTCACCTCTGATATGGCTGCCTCTTTCCAAAAGGCAGTGGCTATCAGTCTGACTACTAAGCTATCAAAAGCTATAGCAATGTATCAGCCTAAGGCGATTCTTCTAGGCGGTGGGGTGATTTCCAACCTCTATATCCGCCGCCAAATCCGCCAGGCGGTCAAACCTTTCAATCTACCCATTTATCTTCCTTATTCCAAAAAACTGTACACCGACAACGCCGCCATGATTGCCATCCCTGCCTACTTTAAGTTCTTGAAAAAAGAGTTTGTGACTAACCTATCTGCTCTCGACCGCCAGCCGAGTCTGTCTCTTTAAGACCGATTAACACTTTACAAACGCTTGCGTCAGCAATGCTTACTCTCGCTGAGCCGCCATTGACCCCAAACATTGTCTGAAACGGATAACGAATCTCCATCGGTGAAACGCTGTCGAATCCATCAAACTGAAGTTGCGGTCCGAGCGCAGATTCTTTTAGATTAAGGAGTAAACTTTCCCGGACGTGCAGAGTCAAAATCAGGGGCTGGTCTGCCTCAAAGACCCAAATTTTGTAGTCGGTTTTATCTTGGTTATGGCGGCTGGCGACAATCACCGGTGAGCCTTGCGGGCCTAAAGCCCATTCATTTTTAGAATAAGCGCTGACTCTTAAACCCTGGCTCACTAACTCAAAATCCGGCGGTTTTTGGTCGTCAAAACCGTGTCTTGGACCCCTAAACTGGTCTAAGGTAAGCCGTAAAATAGGATCGCCTTCTGGCAGTGCCACAAATAAAGTCTAGACCATCTTGTATAATTGGACAAGGCTATAGCCCTGAGCGTAGTCGAATGGGCTCCCGTAGTTCAATGGATAGAACGAGGGTTTCCTAAACCCTAAATCCAGGTTCGATTCCTGGTGGGGGCACAGCTACATCACTACGTATGGATCTTTAATGCCGAAAACAAGGTCAAGGCCAAGTTTTTCTAAGATTGTTTCTAAGCCAAGTCTATCACCATCTTTGTGTCCCGGTCTAACTTCTATAAAATCACCCAAACCATCAACCATGTCTATAGAAATCACAGCTTCGTCGAGCTGATAAAGGGTTCGATGCTTTTTAATCACCTTGACGCTGTCACCATAAATGGTTAAAAATTTAGCTTTCGTCTCTGCATCGATTTCGAATTCAAACTTAGGGCGCTCTCTAAATTTGCCTTCAACTGCCGGGCCCTTGTAAGTTAAAATGTTGTGACCTGCCTCTTCCCGAATACGCACGCTCTCGCCTGTTTTCGACAAGTCCCGGTCACGGGGATTGTAGTAAGTATCAACCTGCTCCACTACACCTAAACGCTCGGCTCCAAGTCTTCTTAAAAATTCCTCATCCAAGGCGCCGTTAAATTTAAGCTGAACCTCATGCAAACCGGAACGCCTGGCCTCAATGTTGGGGTTGTATTCATTTTTGATGACCATATCGGCATTGGCTTTGGTAACCTCTACATACTGCTCGTGCATCGGGTCAACTACAGAAAGAAAATAGCTCAAAATATCGGCCGGTTTTTCCCCGGCCCTGACCACATCTCGCATTAACCGCCGCAACAACCGTCCATGAAGACCAATGTCAACAAAAACTTTGATGTCTAACTCACTTTTAAAAGCATTATCTAGGGCAAATAAACCATCAACAACAATGACAGGCCTTGACTGTAATACCTTATATTCCCTTTCCGCTTCTGCCTCGGTCTCGCTACCAATGATGCCATAGCGATAAACCGGCACTCTTACTGGAATGCCAGATTGCAAAAAGTGTAGATCTTTTCGCCAGGAACCAAGATTAATCGCCTCCGGTTGGTCAAAGTTTAAATTATGATCGACGATATACTCTCGACTTAAATAGTAATCATCTATTGACTGACTCTCTGTTGCCCCTTGGCTAAATCTTGATCGGAATTTAGTAGCAGCATCTGTTTTTCCTGAGGCAGAACCGCCGCCAAAACCAACTATCACCGGTCGGTTTAATTGACTCATTTTTTCCCGGACCATAGTTTCCAGTTGATCCAGGCCCTCTGATAATTCATACACAGGGATTTCGCCCTGCTTTTTTGGAGCTTTACTGGGGGCAGTGGCTGGTTTGCGATCCTGTGATTCAATTGCCACGTTACCGGCACTATAGCAAATTTTTCAGGGAAATCAACCTGCTATAATGGACAATCGACGGGGATTAGCGCAGTTGGTAGCGCGCTACGTTCGGGACGTAGAGGCCGTCGGTTCAAGTCCGACATCCCCGACCAATTGACAACTCTTTCCAGAAAGAGCAAAATTCAAACACCATGGCTAAAGCTAATAATTACGTCACCGAAAAATACTTAGATAAAAAGCTAAAAAGTTTTAAAACAGAGCTGAAAACGGAACTTAAGTCTGAAATAAAAATCGAACTGTACGAAATAAAAGATGAGATTGTTGGCGAGATTAAGGCAATGCGAGAGGAATTTGATGTTCACCAATACTCACACGTTAGAATCAACGACGAACTAAAAGAACACGATAAACGAATTTCTGCTTTGGAAACGTCTTCAACTTAATTCTTCTTTTGAATAGATTAGACAATCGGCCGCACTCTCCCACTCAAAAATCTCATCATCTTTAAAGATTAAATCGGTTTCTTTTTTGGCCGTGTCAACCCCGTCTGAAGCATGAATCAGGTTTAACTGCTGGCTCATGGAAAAATCTCCCCTAATAGAACCGGCTTCAGCTAGTCTGCCATGGGTGACACCGACTATTTTCCTGACCGTATCAATCGCCTCAACCCCTTCCCAAAGCATTGCCACCACGGGGGAACTCATCATAAACTCTTTTAAATCTTTAAAAAAGCCCTTGTCCTTGTGGTGGGCATACCAGGAATCCAAAACGTCATCGGTCAAGCGCATTAATTTAAGTCCTACCAGCTTTAAGCCTTTTCTTTCAAACCGGCCAACTATCTGACCCAGTAAACCTCGTTGCAAACCATCAGGCTTTAGTAAAATGACCGACCGTTCTAACTTGTCCATAAATAAATTATATACCAACTTTAGGCATTTTTTTAAAGGGGCCTAAAACCGTTAAATTAAGTTTGTCTTTGACAAAAATATCTTGGGCCACCTTTTTAACATCAGCCAAAGTAACCGCGTCAATTTTGGCAACAATCTCTTCCACTGTTAACAGCTGGTTTTCTTGGAGCAACTGAGCCACAAACAGCTGAACAACATCCTGGCTGTCTTCAGTGCCTAAAGCCCATTTGCCCTTTAAATAATCTTTGGCCAGTTTTAGCTCGGCTGAAGTAATCCCTTGGGTAATTTTGTCATATTCCCCCAATGTGACCTTAATTGCTTCTTCGATTCTTTTAGCGTCACAACCCGCCTGGGTAACCAAATAGCCGGTGTCGGCAAAAGTGTCAACCATGGTTCTCAAGTAATAAACCAGTCCCCGCTTTTCCCGAATTTCATCCCACAAGCGTGAACTGGTGCTGCCGCCCAAAACCACCCGTAAAACATCCAAGGCATAACGACGATTGTCTGTTTGTTTAAAGGCGGGCAGCCCTAAACAAAAGTGGGCCTGCTGGATATCCCGGTAAATAAGCTGCCGTCGGGCCTTGGTTTGCTTAAGCGCCACGGCTTCAGGTTTGTCTGTGAATTTAACTTTACCAGCCGGTAAATCTGAATAAATCTTTTCAACTTGTTTTTCCAAGTTTTCCGGAATGGCCCCGGCCACCCCTAAAATCATGTTGCCGGATTGGTACCAATACTTCATATGACTAACAAAGTCACTGTGTTTAAAGGCTTTGATGTTTTCGGCCGTACCGATAACATCCTGGCCCAAACGGCTCTTGCCAAAGATCTGGGCGATAAAGTTTCTGCCCACCCAGCTCATCGGGTTGTCGTGGTACATCTTTATTTCTTCCAAAATCACTCCCCGTTCCCGCTCCAGCTCGTCTTTAGGAAGTAGCGGGGCAAACACCGCCTGGTAAACGTATTCCAAAGCCAAAGGTAAATGCTTTTTGGCCACTTTCACCCAAAAACCGGTGTATTCTTCACCGGTGAAAGCATTGAAAGCACCGCCGACTGAATCAATCGCCCGGTTCATCGCCATCGCCGTCGGCCATTTGCTGGTGCCTTTAAAAACCATGTGCTCAACAAAGTGGGATAGACCGTTTAGTTTGGGCGTTTCATCTCGGCTGCCGACTCTAACCATGAGCAAAACTGTGACGGAATCAGTCGCCATCGGCACGGTGACTAAATTCAAACCGGAATCTAAAACTTGTCTTTTAACCTTGAGCGGCATGACCGTTTGTTTGCAATCTTTGCTTCATTTGTGTTTGCAGGGTTAAGGCATACTGCGGCCTTAAGCCTTCAACCAAGGCGTCAAATTCGTTCTGGCGGCTGGACAACCAAGTTTTGTGCCCGTTTCTGTCAACGAATTTGCTGATGCCGGCCACCAGTTTTTCCAACTGGGCGCAAACCTTAAAGCCATCCATTTCTGAATCACTGATTTTGGCGAATGATTTGGGTACTACCAGAGTGTCTGCCGACGGTTCATGCTCATCTCCTAAAACCACTTGGTAGGAAAAATCTTCAGCCTCGGTTGAATCCCAGCGTGAGGTTGGCTTTCCCAACTCCTTCAGGCCGTTCCTCATCAATTTATTGATGGTCTTATCGGGAAAATATTTAGGGTCAGCCATCACTTCCATTGCCAAACGGGTATTGACGAAAGCCATTTGTTCTTCCAAATCAAAATCTTTGTCTTCAACATCTGCCCGCCTGTCATCGATTACTGCTTCTGCCATAGCCTGATAATACCATAATTGTGATATTATCAGCTTATCTGCAGCTAAAACTCTTTTATCTCATCCTCCTGCTGCTGCCCGTAAATCTTGCCAAACATTTTTTGGTGCCTTCTAGCTTTGTTGCCGGAGTTTTAGTTGACTACTTAATCCCGGCGGTTTATTTAACCGATGTTTTAATCATCATCCTTTTGGAACTGTTGCTAGTAAGCACCAAACCGAAAATCAACCAGGCTTTAGTGATCTTTTTAGCGCTGCTTTTACCTTCGCTTTTGGCTGCTGCCGCCTTTGTGCCGGCAGTCTACAAATGGTTGAAACTTCTGGAACTGGCCGGCTTTGCCTGGTGGATTAAGAAAAACATCTCTTGGAAAAAACACCTGCCGGCAATTTCTTTGGCTTTAACCGGAGCTTTATTATGGCAATCCTTACTGGCCATCGCCCAATGGTTTAAACAAGGCTCAATTTTGGGCTACTGGTTTTTGGGTGAACAGCCATACAATGCGGCAACAGCCGGCATGGATAAAATTTCCTGGCTTAACGGAGCCTTAAAACTGCCGCCTTTGGGGACTACTCCTCATCCGAATGTGCTGGCCGGGCTGATTGTGGTTCTTTTACCCTTCTTACTAAACCAGATCCTCTATTCCCGCTGGTACTTAATCCCAGTCTTTTTATCTTTAGTGACTCTGTTTTTAACCTTTTCTCTCTCCGCTTGGCTGGCTTTGATCTTAATTGTCATCCCCTTTTTCCTCTACCGGCTTAAGCCGATTTTACTGGTCGGCTATGCGGTCTTAATTATCAGTTTGATCGCCGGCTTTTTCGGAAATTTTGAGTTTTTGGCTCCCCAAACTTCGTTTGACCGACGCTCCCAGCTGGCCGGCATGGCAATCAAAATGGTGCAAGACAGCCCCTTGATCGGCCAGGGGTTAAATAACTTCACCGTGGTTATGGATCAATACGGCATCATTGCCGCTACCACCCGCTTTTTGCAGCCGGTGCACAATATTTACTTATTAATTTTGGCCGAAACCGGAATTTTGGGCTTATTTGGCTTTGGATATTTGATTGTTTGCGCTTTCCGCTCGCCTCGCCCGGCTGTTTTAAAGTTGTCCTTGTTTACCCTGCTGTTTTTAGGTCTATTTGACCACTATCCGTTTACCCTTCAGCAGGGAATGCTGCTGTTGTTTTTGTTAGTTTAGACTTTTCTCCAGAGGAGCTAAACCATTTTCAAAGCCAAATTCTTCAATGTTACCTTCGTGGCTTAAGCCGACTTTCAATAGTTGGGTGTTTCCCGGGTTCCTAAAAATCAGTACTTTTGCTAGCGGCGGCATGGCATCATATTCCTCCTCACCATGCCAAGATTGACCATCGACGATAGCAGACAAATGCCCATCTCTAAGAATCATCTTAAAAACCGGCTCCAGTTCCTGATCCCACATCGGCTCGCCGGAAGCCACTAAAAGATGATCATAGTCCATTCTTTCAAAACCATTGACATTTACTAGCCACCGTTCATCCAATTTTTCACTCAATTGCGCTCTCTTGATAACTAAAATGCCTTCATCCGGGGCGTTCTCAAATGAAAGGTAATAGCTTAACTGACTGTCTTTATTCTCAGTCATATAGACTACCTCTCGAATAACTTCTAAACCATCTTTGTAACTGGAACGATTAAAAGCCTCAAAGCCATTTACCCGATTCCAACTTTGCCGATCAAGTGTTTTGGCTTCGGGATGTTTTAACAAAAAGAATCCGGAGGCAAGCTGTCTTTCTTCTGGAAGTAATAACCTTTTTTGTTCCATCGGTTCATCATAAATAAATTCCTGACGATTATTGCCATTAAAGGGATTGTAAGTTCTGGCTTCAATCACCCCTTCTTGTCCGTGATTGTCATAATAAAAAAAACTGTCCACTCGAGTTATGCTTGTCTGTTTGATGGTTTTACCCATCAGGCAAACCGCTTGGGCCATCAACTTTTCTTGGTGGACAGCAGACAAAACAAAAACATTAGCGTCAATGTGCCGAATAGCGGTAGTAAAATCAACCAAGGCTGATTCCTCTGGGTTTAGTTCTTGATGAAGAGATTTAACTAAAAGTCTTAATTGATTATCGGCAGATTTCCCCACCTCTCTTTCTTGCTCCTCATTTAGTAAAAACCCGCCGAAATGTTGGTCTATAGGAAGATTGGGAATTTGTTTTAATTCCTCAAAAATAGTTAAAGCTTTCCGTGACGCCAAGCGGTCAGGTAAGATTAATGATTGGCTTAACTCCTTGGAAACCATGACCACTATTGTACAGAACCAGTCAAGCTACATCCGACTTGGCACCTCAATTCCCAATAAATACAGACCTTTTTTAAGGATTTCGGCGGTGGCATGAGTCAGCCACAAACGAAACTCTTTTTTGCCAACAGGTGCTTTCAGAATCGTCTCCACGTTGTAAAAGTTATTGTATCTTTGAGCTAAATCGTAAAGAAAATTTGCTACTAAACTGGGAGACAACTCCTCGGCTGCCTGTGTGACTACCTCATCAAAACGATACAGTGTTCTTAAAACCAAACCATCAGGATTGGTCAAATCTGTGGTCTTTCGACTGCGCTCAGGATCGATCTGGCTATTGGATTTAGCAATGACAGATCGACATCGGGCATAAGTGTATTGCAAGTATGGTCCGGAATTTCCTTCCATGTTTAAAATTTCATCCCAATCAAAAACAATGTCCCGTTTGGCTGAGCCTTTTAAGTCATTCCACTTTAAAGCACCAATGGCAATCTCTTTGGCTGTGGCTTTTTTCTCGGCTTCATCCAAAACTTCTTCCAGCCAGATGACGTTGCCTTTTCTGGTCGACATTTTCCCCTCTTTAAACCGATACATCCCGTGAGCCACATGGATTCTTTGCTCCTTTTTATACCAACCAAGCCTGGTTTCAATCTCAAATAGCTGCTTAAAGTACAGTTCCTGCTCTTGGCCGACTTCGTTAATCACTAAATCGGGATTATATTTTTCTTTCCGGTACTTATCGGTGGCTAGGTCCCTGGTGGCATACAAAGTGGCACCATCTTTTTTCAAAATCATGGCCGGCGGATACTTTTCATCCTTAAAAAAGACTAATTGAGCCCCGTCTTCGCCTGTTTTTAA
>DATEUG010000097.1:0-6316 GCA_035283225.1 Patescibacteria group bacterium
TATTGGAGATTACGCACCAAAAAAGATATTGAGTCAGTTAACAACAAGCTCTACCGGTTGGAGCAAAAGCTCGATTACTTGATAAAAGAGAAGCAAAAAGAGTAAAATCAGCGTCAACCAAGGAAAGCTGCCCGCCTTAGGCGGGTTTTTTTATGGCAACACCCTCACTTAGGGAGTATACGGGATCACCTTTTATCGAGGGGGTTAAACCCAACGATGTTAGGTTGGTCTGGGATAACGAGCGGTGGGGAGTTAGCGATCAACCGTCGCTTCTGGTGGTGTCTCGGCCGGGAGAAAAGTTGATGCCGTTGGGAGCCAAAGGTTTCTTTTTAGAAACAAGAGAGTTTAGCGATGGCGCCAGTATTTTGCGCAATCAAGTTCTTCAAGGAATTGAGAATAAATTTTCAGGGGCGGTCGTGATTGCCAACTTGCAATCGGCCGGTGACGTGTTTAACATTGTCGGCGCCGGACGTCGGCTAAGACAAGCGGGGGTTGAAGACATTTTACTGGTCGTTAGCCGCCTTTATGGGCAAAGACAAGACGACATCTTTAATGATCAGACGGTTACAAGTTTTGATGTTTTATGGTCTTTGGCCAGAACCAAAGACTTGAGTGCCCGTAAGCTTTTTCGGCGTTTGGCGATTATTGAACCTCATTCCAGCAAGCTATTTCAGCAGGCGTCTGTCTTAGGATTGCCGACGATCGGTCTGTCAGCCTACCGATGGATGGTTGAAAAAACTGGTTTGCGCCAAGAGCTAGACAAGGGATGGGGAGTGTTGGGGCCGGATAAAGGTAGACATACCACCGCTCATTTATTGGCAAGAGATTTGGGTCTTGAAGTATTTTCTTTTAGTAAACAAAGAGACAGAGATTCGGGTAAGCTTAAATTAGTCAGCCCGGAAAATACCCTTAATCGTTTGCGCCAAGCCGGAATTAAAAAGGGAATTATGTTTGACGATGAGCTGCAAAGTGGGTCGACGACGCATTTAATTGCCGAAGCTTCAGGCTTGGAGGAAATAGTCGTTTTGGCCACTCACTCTAATTTCTCTGAAGCGACCAATGGCAACCTAAGCCACCCGGCGATTAAAAGAGTGATTGTTACCAACGCCATGAATCCGGCTGTGCCGATAGAAAAATTGAGAAGCGGAGCTAAATTTGAAATTTTAGATGTGTGGCCGAGCTTGATAAACGTGAGCCAGCAGTTATGGAAGGGTGAGCTTGGAGCTAGTTTGCCCGAGGGCTGGGTCCTGGATCCTTGGTTTACATAAGCAGTGCTACAATCATCTCATGAGTAAAAAGCTGGTTTTAGTTGACGGACACGCCGTGGTTTTTAGAGCTTACTATGCTTTTCCGGCCACATTAACGACACGAAGCGGAGAGCAGATTAACGCGGTTTACGGTTTTGCCAGTATTTTACTTAATGTTTTGCGCGACTTAAAACCGACTCATGTCGCGGTCGCCTTTGATTTAGACAAACCGACTTTTCGGCACTTAGAATATGTTGACTACAAAGCCCAGCGGCCGGAAGTGGATGTGGAGCTAACCGACCAACTGGAACGGGTTCGTCAAGTGGTTACGGCCTTAAATATCCCAATTTTCCAAGTTGAAGGCTTTGAGGCTGATGATGTTATCGGTACTTTAGGTAAGCAAGCCCAAGCCAAGAAAATCGACACGGTGATTGTCACCGGCGACCAGGATGCAATGCAGCTGGTGAACGGCCACATTAAAGTTTATGTGCCGGCCCGGGGCTTAAAGCCGGCCAAAATTTACGGGGAAGCTGAAGTGAAGGAACGCTACGGCCTAACCCCTAAGCAAATTATTGATTTAAAAGCTTTGTCCGGCGATGTCTCTGACAACATCCCCGGCATCCACGGTGTTGGTCCCAAAACCGCGACCAAATTATTACAAGAATACAATGATGTTGATGGAATTTATAAAAAGATTGAGAAAATCACCGGTTCATTAAAGCAAAAGTTGGTTGACGGCTACGAAGAAGCGGAAAGAGGCAAAAAGTTAGCCACCATTGTTTTAGATGTGCCGATTACCCTGGATTTAAAAGCCTGTGAGTTGAAAAACTATGACAAAAGAAAGGTAATGGACTTGTTTGAAGAGCTGGGATTTAAGTCGCTTTATAAAAGACTTCCTGACGACAGCTTTGAAGAAGACGCCGAAGATGTATTTGCCAAGCAAATGGGGATGTTTTAATGAAAGTTGCCCTGGTTCATGATTATTTAAGCGAATTTGGCGGAGCCGAAAGAGTGCTTTTAGCCTTATCTGAAATTTGGCCAGAGGCGCCGATTTACACCGCTTTTGTCCGTCCCGGCTCGGCTGCTGCCGAAAGGTTTAAGGGAAAAAAGATTATCACCAGCTGGGCGCAATACCTTCCTGGTTTCAGTCGCTACCTGTATTCACCTTTGCGGTTTCTGGCGCCTCAAATTTGGGGCAGTTTTAGCCGAAAACTTAAGGATTATGATGTGGTGATTAGCTCATCAAGCTGGTATATCACTAAGGGTTTTGGCGTTAATTGTGAGATTTGTTACTGTCACACGCCGCCGCGCTGGCTTTATGGTTACCGCACCTCGATGGAGTGGCAAAAATACTGGCCGATCAGAATTTACGGTCAGGTTATTGGTCACTTTTTGCGCCAGTATGACTATTGGTCAGCCCAAAAGGTAACCCATTTTGTCGCCAATAGTGAAGAGGTGAAAAGAAGAATTCAAAAGTTTTACCGGCGCGGCGCGACCGTAATTTACCCTCCGGTGGATTTACCCAAAGCACCAAAAGTTCGCCGCGGTGACTACTATTTAATTGTTTCCCGGCCAGTAGGCGGCAAGGGAATCGAGCTGGGATTAACGGCGGCAAAAAAGTATGGATTTAAATTAAAGGTGGTCGGCGGAGGTTTAACTTCTGACGAGGAGTTGGCTAAACTTTATGCCGGCGCTAAAGCCTTTTTGGCTTTAAGTAAAGATGAAGACTTTGGCATTACTCCGGTGGAAAGCCAGGCCTGCGGTACGCCGGTAGTGGCTTTTCGGGGCGGCGGCTATGCCGAAACAGTGGTTGAGGGTAAAACCGGTGTTTTCTTTGACGACTACTCAGTTGACGGCTTGGCGGCAGCAATGGAGCGGTTAAAGAAGTTAAAAATTAAGCCAGGCGATTGTATTAATCAAGCCAAAAAGTTTTCTAAAACCAGATTTAAGCGGGAAATAAAGGCATTTGTGGAGACGCATGCCTGAATTACCAGAAGTTGAAACCATCCGCCGCCAGCTGCAGCGGGTTTTGGCGGGGCAAACGATAAAAAAAGTTGACAGACTTCACCCCAAAAGTTTTTTGGGTAGCCCAAGCAGGGTGGCGGGCAGAAAGATCGTGGCGATTAAGCGTAAAGCCAAGACTATTTGGGTCGATCTGGAAGGGGATTTAAACTTGTTAATTCATTTAAAAATGACCGGGCAGCTTATCTACAATGGTCAACCCCACAAACACACCCGGGTAATTATTAATCTTTCCCGCGGCCGGCTGATTTTTAATGACATGCGGCTTTTCGGCTGGATCAAGGCAGTGGATAATGACTGGTTAAAAAAGCATTTTGCCAAGTTACCGCCTGATGTAGTCGACAAAGCTTTTACGGTTAAATATCTAGACAAAATCCTATTAAGCTCCAATCGGGCAGTGAAACTGGTGCTTTTGGATCAAGCCAAGCTGGGTGGAGTAGGCAACATTTATGTTAACGACGCTCTTTTTTGTGCCGCCATTAATCCCCAAACTCCGGCCAAAAAAGTAAAACGGATTAGTCAGCTTCACCGCTGCTTAATTAAAGTGATTAACCGCGGAATAAAATACGGTGGCTCGACCGCCAAAGACGAGAATTATGTTAATGCCTATGGCAAAAGGGGAAACTACCAAACCAAGTTTTTAGTCTATGAACAAGCTGGTAAAACCTGCAAACGCTGCGGCGGGACGATTAAAAAGATAAAATTAGGAGGCAGGGGTACTTATTTTTGCCCTTCTTGTCAAAAATGAAATTAAAAAGTTTACGCTTAAAAACTTTCAGAAGTTACAGTCAAAAGGTCTGGTTATTTGATCACGACACGACATTAATAGTTGGTGATAACGGTGTGGGTAAGACCAATTTGATGGAAGCAGTTTGGCTGCTATCAACCGGTAAAAGTTTTAGAGCCAGCAAAGACTCACAAATGATTTTTTACGGCCAGGAACTAGCCCGCGTTGGCGGCGAAGTGACTGAAGGTAAGAACCTTAACACTTTAGAGGTGGTTTTAACTAAAGGTGAGGTGGCTGGCACTCCGGCGCCAAAAAAAAGACACTTAATTAATGGTGTTCCCAAGCGGCAAATGGATTTTGTTGGCAGCCTGCGTTGTGTTTTGTTTCGGCCGGAGGATATTGAGTTGGTATTGGGCAGCCCGTCGCGCCGGCGCGATTATTTAAACTCGGTATTAGAACAAGTCGATCGCGAATACCGAAGAAGTTTGTTGTCTTACCAAAAAGGTTTAAGACAAAGGAATAAACTGCTGGAAAAGATTCGGGAGAGTGAGGCGGAACGATCACAGCTGTTGTTTTGGGATAGGCTGCTCATCAAAAACGGGGAGATAATCAGAAAATTAAGGGCCGAGTTTTTGGCCAGGATTAACCAGGTATTAGCCAAGAAAGACTTGGAGTTAAAGCTAGAGTACGATGCCAGCGTAATTTCTCAAAACCGCTTAAGCCAGTATGCCGAGAATGAAGTAGCGTCTGCCACAACACTGGTCGGACCGCACCGCGATGACTTTATGTTTATCCGCGAAAGGTCCGGCAAGGCCAAGAAAAACCTGGAGATTTTTGGTTCCCGGGGCGAACAGCGGATGGCAGTGGTGGCCGTTAAGTTGGGAGAACTTGAGTTTGTCAAAGAAAAGTCTGACTCTTTGCCGATTTTATTGCTCGATGATGTCTTTTCAGAGTTAGACCACCTGAACCGGCGGCAAATATTTAAATTAATTGGTAAACAGCAAACGATTATTACTACCGCCGACGAGCACTTGATCCCCAAAAGAGTTTTAAGCAGCAGCGTCGGCATAATTCATTTATGAAATCAAAGGCAATTAAGGCAGTGATTTTTGACATGGGCGGAGTGATGCTGGATTGGGAAACACCGTTGAAGCGTTTTTGCGAGAGTATTGGCATTGATCGTGATCTTTGGGAGGGAGCTTTTGCTAAACACCGGCCGATAGCGGCATTAGGGAAAATGAGTGCTGACGAGTACTTCCAAACAGGCTTAAAAGAATTGGGATTATTGGATCATTGGAAGCAAGCCAGAGAATTAGCTCCGGGAAAATTCATAAAGATTGAGGAAACTTTTAGTTTAATTGAAGAATTATCCGGAAAGTATAAACTGGGGATTTTAACCAATGCCTTTAAGGGTGTGAATGCCGAGTGGGACAAGCTTAATCCTCACCGCCATCATTTCCAGGCAATTATTGATTCATCAGAAGTTGGTTTGGCTAAACCAGACAAAAGAATTTACCAGTTAATCTTAAGGCGGCTTGAGGTTTCGGCACCGGAGAGCCTGTTTGTTGATGATTTAATTGAAAACATTGATGCGGCTCAAAATTTGGGAATGAAAACAGTCCATTTTACTCACCCGAAAAAAGGTGTAGCCAAGATAAAAGAAATACTCGGACTTAAATGATAAACTAACCATGTTATGCAGGACTTTGACCCAAAAGATTTAAGAAAACTTTATCGTTCTCCCAAAGATTCTCACAAAGGCCAAAACGGCAGGCTGTTGGTAATCGGCGGATCAGAACTATTTCATGCTGCCAGTATGTGGTCGGCAGAAATTGCTTCCCGGATTGTGGATATGGTGTTTTACGCCTCGGTGCCCATAAACGAAGCCATTGTTAAAAAACAAAAAGAGCGGTTTCATGACGGTATTGTCGTCCCTGAAGGCGAGATTGAAGATTACTTGAATGAATCAGATGCGGTCTTAATCGGCCCAGGGATGGAGCGAATTAAAGAAACAGCTGACAAAACTAACCGTTTGCTCAAAAAATATCCTGATAAACGCTGGGTAATTGATGGCGGGGCCTTGCAAATGATGGATAAAAACTTACTCACCAAAACCATGATTGTTACTCCCCACATTAAGGAGTTTAAGCGTTTGTTTGGCGTTGATCGTAATGGAGAAATGGTGAAAAAAATGGCCAAAAAATATGGCTGCACCATTGTTTTAAAAGGCCCGACCGACACGATTTGTGACTCAAGCCGTTGTGTTTTAAATCACACTGGCAATGAAGGAATGACCAAGGGGGGAACGGGTGATGTGTTG
>DATEUG010000098.1:0-6583 GCA_035283225.1 Patescibacteria group bacterium
TTTTTTCTTGAGCGATTTTGCCAACCTGGGCATCGGTGATGGTAGCGACGACCTCTTTTCCGGCCGTGCCCGAGCCTTTTTCGATCTTTAACTCAGCTTTAATTAACGAGGCAACCGGGGGCTTTTTTAACTCAAATTCAAAGCTTCTGTCTTCATAAACGGTGATCACCGCCGGGACAATGCCGTGCATCTCCTTGGTTTTTTCGTTGTATTGTTTACAAAAATCCATGATCGCCACCCCGTGCTGGCCCAAAGCCGGGCCGATCGGGGGAGCCGGATTGGCCTTGCCTGCCGGCAAGTTTAGTTTTAAAACAATTTTTACTTTCTTTGCCATAAAAGATTAAATTTTCTGGACTTGCAAGAAATCAAGCTCGACAGGGGTTTCGCGGCCAAAGATAGAGACTAACACTTTCACCTTACCCTTAGCGTCATCGATGCTTTCAACCGAACCCAAAAAGTCGGCAAACGGGCCTTCGATGATTTTAACCGCTTCGCCGACAGAGAAGGCGGCCTTGTACTTGGGCGCCTCCATGGCCATAAACTTCATGATGTTATCCACTTCGGACTGGGGCAGGGGTGTCGGCTGGTTGCCCATGCCGACAAAGCCGGTCACTCCCTGGGTGGTTCTGACCGCCAGCCAGGAATCGTCGGTTAAGACTAATTTGACCAGCATGTAGCCGGGGAAAAGTTTTTCTTTAATCGAGAATTTCTGGCCTTTCTTAATCTGGATTTTATTTTGGGTGGGAATTAAGATTTCCAAGATATAGTCGGTTAGCTTCATTGAGTTGGCCCGCTGTTCTAAAGCCTGGGCCACTTTTAGCTCATGGCCGGAGTAAGTGTGGACGACAAACCATTTGGCCTTGCTGTTGTCATTAGAGTTTATGACAATATGGTTGTCGTTGTCCTCTTGAGCCGTTTCATCGGCCGCAATTACTGCCTCAATGGTTGGTGGTGTATTTTGGTCAGTTGGTTTTATATCGGTCATTTTAAGATCAGGCCAAACAGGTTAGTAAACAGATAATCAATGCTGCCGATTAAAAGTCCGGTGGCAATACTCACACCCAAAACTACCAGTGTTAGCTTGACTATCTTTTGTCTGGTTGGCCAGACGACTTTTTTTAGTTCCGCTATAGATTCGTTGACGAACCCGAGCGGACTAACAGATTTAATTTTCGTTTCGGATTCTAACATGGATTTTCCCATTATGCCACGGGATGATATACTACACAACAGTTCTTGTTGTATGGCTAAAGCCAAAAAGATTACCAAAGCGATCATTGCCGTTGCCGGCTACGGCACCCGATTTTTACCGGCAACTAAAAACCAGCCTAAAGAAATGCTGCCGATTATCGACAAGCCGATTATCCAGTATTTAGTCGAAGAATGCGTTGAGTCGGGGATTGAAAACATTATCTTAGTCACCCGTTTTGGCCAAAGTGTCATGGAAAACCACTTTGACAGTAATGTTGAGCTGGAAGACCAGTTAAGAGCTAACGGCAAAAAAGAATTACTTCAAAAAGTCCAGCGCGTCAGTCAGATGGCCAACATCGTTTATGTCAGGCAAAGAAAGCATTTTCCTTACGGCAACGGCACCCCTTTATTGGCAGCCAAAGATTTAATTAATAAAGATGAATCATTTGTGTTTATGTGGGGTGATGACATGGTTAAATCTAAAGTGCCGGCGGTCAAACAAGTGATTAAACTCTGGCAAAAATCGCCCCGCTCGGTAATTTTAGGGGCCCAGGAAGTACCGTTATCCGAAGTCAACCGCTACGGCATTGTTAAGATCAAGCGGGGAACAGTCAACGAAGTCCATTCGGTGGTGGAAAAGCCCGATCCGGATAAAACTCCTTCCCGGTTAGCCCAATACGGCCGGTTTGTTTTAAACCATAAAATCATTGATATTTTGGCTGATCATTATGCCAAAGGAAAGTTAGGCCGGGGCGGCGAGCTCTGGCTGACTGATGCGATCCAGGAATTTATTAAAAACAAAGGCAAGGTTTTGGTCGCCCCAATTGACGGCAAGTGGGTGACGACAGGAGATCCGTTAAGGTATCTCATGGCGACGGTCGAATACGCTTTGGATAGAGAAGATATCGGACCGGAATTTAAGGACTATCTTAAATCTTTGGATCTTTATGATTGCGACCACGAACATGGTCATCATCACGGTGATGACAATTGTTATTGTTGCTAGATGAGGCGGCTTGGGGCGCATGTTTCCATAGCCGGAGGTTTAGATCAGGCGGTATTAAGAGTTTCTCAAATGGGCGGCAAGGCTTTGCAGATTTTTTCATCCAGCCCCAGGACTTGGCTAGCCGTGATGCCGGCAGCCTCTACCATCACGGCCTTTAAAGCGGCGGCGTTAAAACACAAGGTCAAGCCGGTGTTTATTCACGCTAAGTACTTGGTTAACTTAGCTAGCGATAATAAAAGCTTGGAAGCAATTTCAATTAAGTCATTAATTCACGATTTAAACGTGGCTGACGCTATCGGCGCTGCCGGCGTTATTGTTCATTTAGGCAGCCATCAAGGGCGAGGGTTTGCGGCGGTAAAACAGCAATTAGTCGAAAATATTACTAAAGTACTACAGGACAGTAAGGGGTCGGCAATGTTCTTAATCGAGAACAGTGCCGGTCAGCGGGGGAAAATTGCTTCTCAATTAGATGAAATTAGCTTGTTATTAAAAGCTATTAACAATCAGAGATTGGGCTGGTGTCTGGATACCTGTCATGCCTGGGTGGCCGGTTTTACCTGTGGTAAAGCTTCGGGTAATGGGGCTGATCAGAATGATATAGTTGCCACTGCTAAAAAGTTGCGGATTTTGGACAAATTGATGGTACTGCACGTCAATGATTCCCGCGATCCTTTTAGCTCCGGCCGCGACCGACATGATAACTTGGGTGAAGGGCAAATGGGCAAAGAAATATTGTCTGCTTACGTTAATCACCCGGAATTAAAACACCTGCCGCTTATTTTGGAAGTGCCGGGTTTTGATAGTAATGGGCCGGATAAGAAAAACTTGGATATTCTCAAAAACCTAATTGGCTAAATGTTTGGTAACCAACAGCGACGGCTTTGGGTAAATCAATAATTCCTCCTAAACCTGCCATTTCAAGCTTGTCTGAGAGTTTGGCAATAGTAGCTTCCTTATCACTGATGCCGTTATGATTGTAAAACCGGTGAGTTTCTTGAGCTGAAACAATTCTATCGGCGACGATCAGATAAGTAAGCGCCCAATCAAAAGAAGGACTGGTAGGTCTTTGTGAATTTAACCCCGCTATTGGGCGTTGAGGGGTATCGGGATGATGGTGGTAAATCAAATTTGCCAGGAACGGATCACTTAAGACAAATTGCTCTCCGCCCAGCCTTAAAATCGTATCAGCCGGATGACGGTCAATAATTTCCTGGTAGTCTCTTGCGGCTGGTTCATATTTTGTCGCCTCGAAAATGTAATAAGGGACGTCGAGTTTTCCCAAATCATGCCTTAACGATCCCTGATGAGTTAAGCTAACGAAAGCTTGATCTGGTCTGGGGACTAGTGAGATGCCGGCATGATCTATATCGGCCAGCACCCGGTCAACTCTTAATTGATGAAAAATAACGCTTTTTACCTGGAGAGGGTGAGTTTCTGTAGACTTGCTGCCAAAAAAATATTTGAAGTTAAGTTCGGCCCGCATATCCCGCGATGATATACTTTAACTCATGAAATGGCAATGGTGGTTGGCGATTGTGGTAGGGGGGTTAGCTTTGGTGCTGGGGTTTTGGTTGGTGTCCGCCAGCTGGCGGAACAAACAAACCTTCCTTTCTCCTCAAGGGGCTTGGGAGTTTGTCGCTAAACCTCTGCAAAAATACAGTTTTCCTTCCTTAAAACAGCAAGTCTTTAGCGGCAGCGCCATTAACGTTGACGCCAACTGGATTTTTACCTACAAAGCTGAGGGTAAAACTATCAGCGGCAAGATCAATTTGCCCGAAGGCAATCCGCCGGAATCAGGCTGGCCGGTAGTGATTTTAATCCGCGGTTTTGTCGAGCCGGAGATTTATGCTTCCGGAGTCGGCAGCCAGCGGGTGGGCGAGTTTTTAGCTAGTAACGGCTTTATCACTTTGGCCCCGGATTTTTTGGGTTTTGGTTTATCCGATCCGCCGCCCAATAATGTCTTGGAAGAGCGCTTTTTGCGGCCGGTTGCTGTTTTGGAGCTGATTGCCTCAGTGGCTAGTTTGCCTCAAGCTAATGCGAATAAGATTTTTATTTGGGGGCACAGCAACGGCGGTCAGATTGCCTTATCGGTGCTGGAGATTTCCGGAGCCAACTACCCCACTTCTTTGTGGGCGCCGGTAAGCAAACCCTTTCCTTACTCCATTTTGTACTACACCGATGAGTTTGAGGATTACGGCAAAGCCTTAAGAAAGGTGGTGGCCGGTTTTGAGGCAATTTACAATGCTGATGAGTTTTCGATTCACCACTACTACGACTGGATTAATGCCCCAATCCATATCCACCAGGGCACGGCCGATGAGGCTGTGCCGCTTACTTGGTCGCAAGCACTGGCTGAAACCTTGGAGGCCAAAGGGAAAGAAGTAATTTTATATGTCTACCCCCAGGCAGATCACAATCTCTTAGATGGCTGGGACACAGCCGTTCAGCGGGACCTTAACTGGTTTAAATCACAGCTATGAAGACAGTCGTGGTCGGTATTACCGGCGGCATTGCCGCCTATAAAATCCCCCAGCTGATTAGACTTTTAAAAGCGCAATCTCTTGACGTGGAGGTGATTTTGACTCAAAGTGCTAAAAACTTTGTTAGAGCCAAAGAGATAACCAGAATTACCGGCCACAAGGTTTTTAAAGATTTGTTTGTCAAAAACTTTGATTACCAGAAAGTTTTAAGGCAAAGAAAAGTCGACCATATTGATTTGGCCGATAAAGCCGACTTGGTGGTGATTGTCCCGGCTACGGCCAACCTGCTGGCAAAACTGGCTTACGGCTTGGCTGATGACTTTCTAACCACCACGGTGTTAGCTACCAAGGCACCAGTGATTATCTGCCCGGCCATGAACGTCAACATGTGGCAGCACCCGGCGGTTAAGGCCAACTTAGATAAAGTGCAGGCTTTGGGTTATGAAATTATACCGCCGGTTGCCGGGATGCTGGCCTGCGGCTATGAAGGTTTGGGCCGGTTGGAAGACTTGGAAAAGATTGCCGCCGCGATCAAAGCGCGTTTAAAAACCACCACCAGCTTGAAAGGCAAAAGAATTTTAATTACTGCCGGTGCTACCCGCGAACCGATTGACTCTCTCCGGTTTATCACCAACCCAAGTTCCGGCAAAATGGGAGTGGCCCTGGCTCGAGCGGCGGCGCGCCGGGGAGCAGAGGTTAAGTTATTGTTAGCTCAAAGAGATTTTGTTACTGCCAATCAGTTGGTAAGGTTAGTAAAAAGACTGGCTGCAAAATATGACATTATGTTTCATACCGCGGCAGTTGGGGACTTTAGCCCAGAGCCAGTTCGGAAGGGAAAACTATCTAGCAAAAAACAGCTTACATTGCGCCTGCAACCAACATTAAAAATTTTGTCGCAGATTAAAAAGTTCAATCCTAAAATTTGCTTGGTTGGTTTTAAAGCCGATTTTGGCGTCAAGCCGGCACGGCTTCAGCCGGACGTTGACGCCACCGTGATTAATGACGTTTCCAGAAAAGACATTGGTTTTGCGAGCGACAACAACGAGGTTAGACTGGTTTTACCAGGCGATCAGGTTAAAAAGATCGCTAAAGCTTCTAAAGCAGTTGTTGCAGAGCGGCTAATAGCGGCGCTGGGCCGTTACTATCATTGGTGAGCACTTGGTGGGGAATTTGAGGCGCTTGAAATAAAGCGTCCATTTTTTTAACATAAGTTTCATCCCAGGGGTAGTCGGCCCGAATTTGTCTTCGCCGATAACGGATTAAGGGTTTAGTTTTAATCAGAATAAACTTGGCTTGGGGGTAGCGGGAAAGCAGTTGCTTGCGGTACCCTTCTTTAATAAAAGTTTGCGCCACCACCAGTTTGGCGTGTCGCCGGGAAAGTTTATCGATTGAGTCAAATAAGCGCTCAAAAAACCGGTCACGCATAGCGTCGGTGATTGGTTGCATTCGGTTTAACGCCAGCTTCATTTCGGCAGTTAAATCCGCATCTCCGTCATAAAAATAATAGCCAAACTGTTTTTGCCCCAGTTGGCCGATGTAGGTTTTTCCGGCTCCGGTCGGACCGAAGAGAATTATCATTTTTTATCGCGGGTTGAGATCTTTTTTTCTTAAGCGCAAATGTTTGGGGGTGACTTCTAAAAGTTCGTCAGCGTTTAAGAAATTTAGGTTTTGTTCCAAAGACATTTTGACCGGAGGAGCCACCGAAAATGTAGCATCAGCCGTGGCCGAGCGCATGTTGGTTAGTTTTTTGCCTTTGCAGATATTTACCCACATGTCATCAGCCCTTGAATTCTGGCCGATGATCATGCCGGTGTAAACCGCTTCTCCTGGTTCCACAAAGGTAGAGCCGCGCTCTTGGATATGGTTAATGCTGTAAGCCAGCGCTTGGCCGGGCTCTGTTGACACC
>DATEUG010000099.1:0-3792 GCA_035283225.1 Patescibacteria group bacterium
GTATCTGAAAGGTGAAGATCTGGATTTGTCTTCCGCCGTGTCAATGGCGATTGACGGTTCGGTCTGGGTGCTGTTTTCCGACGGCACAATTGTCAAATATGTCCGGGGGGTTAAAGACGTCTTTGTCGTCACTGGTTTAGACGAAGCTTTAGTTGAGCCGATTAAAATCTACACCTCTCCTGAAGTAGATAATTTGTACATCTTAGACCGGCAATCAACCAGAGTCGTGGTGATTGGTAAAAACGGCGAGTATCAATCCCAGCACCGCTGGCCAGGCGTTGCCGGAGCCAAAGATTTAGTGGTAAGCGAAGAGCTGAAAAAGATACTGTTTTTAACCGGGGAAAAGGTGTTTTCGCTAGACCTTCAATGAAGCGGATCGTTAACCGCAAAGCCAGATTTAATTATGAGCTAGGGGAGCGAATTGAGGCGGGGATAGTTTTGACCGGAGCAGAAGTTAAAAGCGTTAAAGAGGGAAAAGCGAGTTTAAACGAAAGCCATGCCCGGGTTGATGACAACGGTGAAGCTTGGCTGATTAATGCCCACATCCACCCCTACCAATTTGCCAAAAATGAGGGTTATGATTCCACCCGCTCCAGAAAACTCTTATTAAAAAAGAGTGAGATTTTGTCGCTTGTCAAAAAAATTGAAAACAAAAACTTAACTTTGGTGCCGACAGTTATGTACACCAAGAAAAACAAAATTAAAGTGGAGCTAGCCATCGGTAAAGGCAAGAAACAGTGGGACAAAAGACGAACGATCAAAGAACGGGAACAGAAACGCGAAGCGCGCCGAATCCTTAAAGGCGCAACCTCTTAAGGTGGAGATGGAGGGTAATGAGCCCTCGTCCGCAATTTACTCTTAAAATCGTCGACAAGCTTAAAGTTTTTGACTCAAAAGTTTGGTCCCGCTAGAGTCGTCCCGGGATTACGGTCAGAGTTTGGTCACACCCTTAATTAACTCCCCTGACATAGTTAAAGAAAGATGCCAGCTTAGGCTAAAGCGAAAGCTGGGGCGTAGCCGGTGCTGCCACCAAAAAGGTAGTCAGCGACCTTGACAAACGCTTTGTCAATTATATTGACAGTTGTTTTTTTGACCCTGTTTAAGACTATGGATCAAAGTCTGCTTGCAGATTTTAAAGAGCAAAGATGCGTCGAATCTTTTCATCCCCGCAACCTATATTATACCATTGGAGGTAATGTTTATGGGGTGGCTGGATTTAATTTATCCAAAGAAGTGTTTGGGCTGTGGCCGCCCTGGAAAATATTTCTGTGACATTTGTTTAAAGCGGATTACTTTGACGCCCGATAAATCCTATCTTTTTGACCAGATTTTTGGTCTTGACGGAGTGGTGAGTCTATTTGAATACCGCGGTTTAACCCGGCTGGGGATTCATCGGCTTAAATACCGCTTTTTAACCGACAGTCAGAGTGAGTGGCGGCAATTAATCCGCTCGGCTTTGGGGGCCAAACTTTCAGCCGCTTCCGGTTGGCGCTTAAAACGATTCTTACTCAAAGGCCCCGAGATTGTGCCCGTGCCGCTTTACTGGCGTCGGCACAACTGGCGGGGCTTTAACCAGGCAGAAATTATTGCCCGCATGCTGTCTTTTAACCTGAAACTTACTCTTAAAACTGACCTAGTTAAGCGGATTAAATCCACTCAACCCCAGGTGGGTTTAACCAGAAGAGACCGGCTTAAGAATCTGCGTCAGGCTTTTACGGTTATTGGTAAATCGCCCCGATCAGTTTTAATAGTTGATGATGTCTGGACCAGCGGGGCGACAATTAAAGCCGTAGCTAAGGTATTAAGAAAGGCCGGAGCAAAAACAATTTGGGCGTTAACGCTGGCTAGGTAAATTTACGGATCAAGCTGACAATTTTTGCTTTTAGTTTTTCGGTGACGATTAAATAAACCAAGCCGCGGTCGGGCTGGCCGTAGATGACAGCCGAAGTTAATGGCGCCAATAACGCGGCCGGTAAAACCGCTAAATCTTCTTCGCCTTTAACCAATATCAGCTGGCCCTTTTTGAAACTTTTTAATAAAGCTTTTACCAAAGAAGGGGTAATGGTGCCGGGAGGATTAATAACTACCTGACCTATCTGGCGTTTTAAACCCAGCTGTTGGGGCTTATCGACAAACAGACGGCGCTTAGTTTTAAGATCGATGATGGCTAAATCCGGAGTTAACCCTTGTTGAATTAAGGTCATCACCGCAATGTCACCGACGGCAATGGTCAGGATCGGTTTTTGTTTTTTAATCAAGGTGACAACCTTTTTGTCTGTCATTATCGACCCTAGGGGGGATTTAAAATGGCGGCGTTGATCTTTGGGTAATTTTAAGCGGTGCTTAAAAAGCGATTCGTAAGCCAAGCCCTTTCGGTCGATTAGACCGGCGCGGATACGAGAGGAAGAAATAATCTGACCGGCGCTGTCTTTAATTGGTTTAATCATCACGGTTTTTAAAGGTTTTAAACCACTTTTAAGGCGTAAGCGATTAATTTTATTAACATTAGCCATGGTTTCGGGGGAGGCAAAAATGGCATCGTAGTCAGGAGTTGTTGCCGCCGGACCAATCGGGTCTTTAAGGGGCACAATTTTGGCCGGAAACTTACCTAAAAACTTTTTGAGCTGTTTGTGGCGCACGGCAAACGGTTCAATTAGGGAAGCCAACAGCTTTTGGGTAATAAACTCTGGCTTGGTTAAGCCAACCGCTAGTCGCTTGGCGCTTTTTTTGGCCGCTTTCAGCAAGGCTTTATGGCCGGCGTGGAGGTGGTCAAAGGTGCCGGCGACCACGGCGTAATTAAACTTTTTCATCAGTTGGCAAATTGTAGCATGATAAAATATATCAACAGGGCCGCCTGATCGGCGAGCCGAGGAGGGGTGCTCCGAATTGGTTAAGGAACCAGTCTTGAAAACTGGCGCCCGCAAGGGCATGTGAGTTCGAGTCTCACCCCCTCCGCCCTACTGTATAATGACCTGTTATTAGGAGGGGTCGCCTAATGGTATGGCTCGGGTTCGCTAAACCCGTGTCCGAAAGGACGTGCGAGTTCAAATCTCGCCCCCTCCGCCCACACGCTTAGTGTAAAATTAAATTATGGCTGCCCTGTTTAGAAAAAAAACGCCCGCACCCACACCGACTCCGGTTGAAACCAAACCCATCCAGCCAGTGGAATTAAAAACCATACTTTCCTGGCAAGCGCCGGTTAGGCCGTTTAAAAAAAGAGACAAAGAGTTTTTTACGACCGTGGCCGCTATTGCCTTTTTGGTCTGTGTCATTTTACTTTTCATTAAAGAATGGTTGGGAATTGCTGTCGTTGCCTCATTGGTGTTTGTCGGTTATGTGCTGGCGACGGTTGAGCCGGAAAAAACCGAGCACGAGATTACCACCCGGGGCGTTAAAACCGGGGAGAAGTTATATAAATGGGAAGAACTAAGCCGTTTTTGGTTTACTGACAAATGGGGGCAGCAAATTTTAAACATCGATACCAGATTAAGGTTTCCCAGTCGGTTAATTATGTTGCTTGCCGATCAGTCTCAAGACAAGATTAAAGAGATTTTAGGTAAATATTTGCAGCTTGAAGAGCCGGAAGTGACCTTCATGGATCGGTCAGCCAAATGGCTTTCTGATAAAATACCCCTAGAGAAAAAATAAGCGCCCATAGTTGAATGGATTACAACGGAAGATTGCGGATCTTCTGGTGAAGGTTCGATTCCTTCTGGGCGCACCCATGAGCATTGACTCGGCAGACAAAAATTTTTAGCAGTGCTCACTCGGCGCCACATGGATATGCGCCAT
>DATEUG010000100.1:0-4158 GCA_035283225.1 Patescibacteria group bacterium
TAAAAGTGTTTACACCCGCTCCCGAAAAACTATCCAAAAAGCAGTCGTTAAAATAAACGGACAAACCCGAGAATTAACCTGGTTTAACCAACCTTGGCTGGCTAGCACCCTAAAACCGGGGTTAACCATTAGCCTTGCCGGTGATGATATCTCCCCTGATTTTGAATTAATTAAACCAGGTCAGCCCCGGCTCCACACCGGCAGAATCGTGCCGGTTTATCCGGAAACCGCCGGCGTTAGCTCCAAGTGGCTGCGAAGTCGCATTCATTTTGTTTTAAAGACAATTAACGAACTGAAGGATAATCTGCCGGCTGAAATCAAAGCCAAATACCAATTAATTGATTTATTTGAGGCTTTAAAAAAAATCCACTTTCCCGACAGCCAAACCCAACTGGCAGCGGCCAGAAAAAGACTGGCCTTTGACGAGTTATTTTGGCTCCAGCTCCAAACTCTTTACCAAAAACGCCGGTTCAAACAAAAAAAGTTAAGTCGCAAGTTAACTGTCAACCAGGAAAAAGTCTTAAGCTTAATCGCTGACCTGCCTTTTGAATTAACCACTGCCCAAAAAAGATCAATTAAAGAAATTTTAGCTGACCTTGAGTCGGTGGCTCCAATGAACCGATTACTCCAAGGCGATGTCGGCAGCGGCAAAACCGTGGTCGCCGCCATTGCTTTATTTGTGGCTGTCGATAATGGTTTCAAGGCAGCGCTAATGGCGCCAACCCAAATCTTGGCAAGTCAGCACTTTAAAACCTTAGAGGCAGTGTTTGCCGGCAAGGGGATTAAACTGCAGCTGGTAACGGCGGCAACCAAGAAAACGGCTTTAGCTGCCGATATTTTGGTCGGCACCCAGGCGTTATTGCACCGCCAGCTTAAAGGCAAAAAGTTAGGCTTAGTCGTGATTGATGAACAGCATCGTTTTGGCGTCAAGCAAAGAAGTCAGCTGATAAATGAAGCTGATACCACCCCTCATTTATTAACCATGACCGCCACCCCCATTCCCCGAACCGTCGCTTTAACTGTTTACGGCAATTTAGACTTATCCACTTTAGACGAAATGCCCAAAGGCAGACAAGCTATTAAAACCTATCTTGTGCCGAGAACCAAACAGCTGGACGCCTGGCGCTGGATCGACAAACAGATAAAGACTAAAAAAGTCCAGGCCTTTATTGTTTACCCTTTCATTGACCCCTCCGGACACGAAACCTTAAACGACGTTAAGGCGGCGAGAAACGAATACTTCAACTTAAAAAAGATTTTTGACCGTCGCCGGGTTGACCTGATTCACGGCCGGCTAAAAGCAAAAGAAAAAGAGAAAGTTATGGCCCGGTTTCGTGATAAAAAAAGCCAAATTCTGGTCGCCACTCCGGTGATTGAAGTCGGCATTGATATTCCCAATGCGGCGATCATGGTAATTGAAAACGCTGAACGTTTTGGTTTGGCCCAACTTCATCAACTTCGGGGCCGGGTGGGCAGAAGCGAAGAATTAGGCTACTGCTTGCTTTTTGTCGGACCGGGGCACGAAACTGCCGCTGCCAGACTTAATTACCTAACTCAGCTAAACTCGGGCAGCAAACTGGCCGAGATCGACTTAAAGCTTCGTGGCCCGGGCAATCTTTACGGTACGGCCCAACATGGATTTTGGCAATTAAAACTAGCCGATTGGAGTGATTTAAGCTTACTTAAAATCACTCATCAAGCGGCCGACTTAACTCTAAACCAACCGACTCCAGCCTTGATTGAAATTTTAAAACAGAGTAAAATTGGTCAAATAGCGCCAAATTAAATATGCCGCCGCAACCAAAACGCAAAATATCAAGAAGACGAAAGGGTAAGCGCCGGGCTGCCATCAGGCTTAAGCTGGCAACTTTAGTCACTTGCGCCCACTGTGGTCAAAAAAAACAGCCGCACCAGCTTTGTCCCAATTGCGGCCAGTATTAACCTAAATGAAAACCGCCCTTGATCCTCGGCATTTAAAAAGGATTAAACTATTTAAATCACTGTTTGCCAACAGTTTTTCCGACAAAAAAAGACAGCTTTCCGGCAAACTTAAAATGATTCAAAAAAACCTGCCGGAAATTGATGGATTGATTGCTAAATCGGCCCCCGAATGGCCGGTTAATAAGTTAAACAAGGTCGATCTGGCCTTATTAAGATTAGCGATTTATGAAATGAAGGTAGAAAAAACTACTCCACCCAAAGTGGTGATTGACGAAGCGGTCGAACTGGCTAAAGTTTATGGCAGCCTTAGTACCCCTAAGTTTATTAACGGAGTCTTGGGCAGCATTTTGAAATCATGACTTTAGCACTTCCACCCTTAAAATTTAAACGCCAAGGCTTACTCATCCAAGCTCTGACTCACCGTTCCAGCTTAAATGAAAAAATCGGTGCCGCCAGCTCCTACGAACGACTCGAATTTTTGGGCGACGCGGTTTTAGAGTTAATCGTTTCGGCTTATCTTTTTACTGCTCATCCCGGGTTATCAGAAGGCAAATTAACCAGATTCAGGGCCAATTTAGTCCAAACTAAAACTTTGGCGGCGGCGGCCCTAAGCTTACACTTGGATAGTTATTTAATTCTTTCCCGCGGAGAAAAAAGAAGCGGCGGCCATAAAAACCCATCGTTACTGGCTGACTGTTTTGAGGCAGTAATCGGGGCGATCTATCTTGACCAAGGACTGGAGGCGGCTAAGGCGTTTATTGTTGAACATTTAATTAAACCCCACCAAAAATTACTGGCCACTGCCCAGGTGACTGACCACAAATCACTTCTCCAGGAAAAATGGCAAAAAAGTCATCAATTAACGCCCCATTATCGGATCGTTAACACCTTTGGCCCGGATCATAATAAACAGTTTACTATCAGGGTTTATTTAAAGGGCGAGCTTCAGGGGGAGGGCAAGGGTAAGTCCAAGCAGGCAGCTCAACAACAAGCAGCCAAAGCGGCTCTTGAGAAGGGTAGTTCTATTTGATATGATTTCATCTTATGCTTAAGATCAAACTAAGTCGCACCGGCAAGCGCGGCTATGCCACCTATAATATTGTCATCGCTGAAGCCAAATCTAAAAGAGATGGTCGCTACACCGACTTATTAGGAACTTACAATCCAAATTTAAAGCCAAAAGAGATTAAGCTGGACCAAAAAAAACTTAAAACTTGGCTGGCTAAGGGGGCTCAGCCGACAATCACCGTCAGAAGGTTAATCAAAAAATATGGTCACACTGGTTAAGTTTTTAGTAACTTCATTGGCTAACCAGCCCGACGCGGTTGAAGTAGAAAGCCTTAAAAACGATCCGGAAGGGGAATTAATTACCATCAGTGTTGATCAAAACGACATGGGCAGAATTATCGGCCGCGGGGGAAAAATCATTTCCGCCATTAGAGAACTGGTAAAAGTCAAAGCGATTAAAGCCGGAAAAAGAGTAAAGGTTATCCTTAAAGACCCACTACAAACAGATCAGTCTTACCCGTTAAAGCCGTCGGAATTATCGCCTCAAAGCTAATAAAGTTAAACAAGCGATTTAAAAGCACCTCATCTTCCCGGCTTAAAAGCTGAACCGGAGCGGTTATCGCCCCCAAACTTTTTGGCGGCGGCTGGAAAAATGCCGACACCTCAATATTCGCGGTTACAATTGTTTGGTCCCGGGTAAGTAAAGGGTTACTTTTGATCGCCAAAGCCACTTTATCAATCTTCATCAGCGGGGCAACGTTTTCCAAATCGCTCAAAAATAAAGAAATGTCATTAAAACTGCCGCCAACCTGGAACCCAAAAGTTAAATCCTGCAAACCGCCTTTGGCCTCATTATTTACCTCACTCAAACTGCCGGGACGCAAAGTAACGCCGCCAAAAGACAAATTATGCGATCCTGACAGCTGGTTTAAGCTGGCGATTAATTGGACCACCGGTTTTTGGGAAGGAAAAACTTCTTCCATTTTTTCTACCCGTTGAGTCACCTGGAGTTCGTCGATTCCGTTTAAAGTATTGCTTTTCTCAGTCAATTTTAAACTCTCGGTTTTTAACTGCCGGTTAACCGCCAGCCTTTCCTTTAAACGGCCTAAAACCGGTCCAAAAACCACACCGACTAACACCAAGCTAATGGCTGCGCCCAGCCAAATTTTTTTGTCGGAGAAAAGACGGTTCATGAGTTTACCTTGATTA
>DATEUG010000101.1:0-9182 GCA_035283225.1 Patescibacteria group bacterium
TGTTGTAATTTCCCCGGATTTGCCGAAAGCTCCTGTTGAACGACTTGGGCAAAACTTCCTTGTTCTCCATAAGGCACTCGCTGACGATACTCAGTTTCCATTAAGGCAGGCAAATTTTCATTTTCGACATGGTTAGAATTATTCATGAAGGTAACTATTATCTCCTTGTTGACAACTCTATGAGAGCGGTTTTTTGATAACCAGAAACTTTTTTGCCCTGTAAAACTGACTTCTGCTCGGCCCCCTTTTTTACCGCCCCTTTCTCTTTTCCCTAATTTATTTTTCCTGATATTTTTTTGAGGAGGATAATCTTTTATCGTCATATTTTCCCCATTACTTAAGAAAATATCTACATGATTCCCATCATTAACAGTGACTGTTTGTTGATCCTCACTGGCGGACTTATTGGTAATATCTTTTTTGCCGCTTAGTGTCAACACTTTTTCTGCCTTAATTCCATTACTCAATTTGATCAAAACCCCGCCAATCATTGGTGCCACCAGTGGAACCAACTGGTATAAACTTTCCATTGAGCGGGTTACTTCCGGATTCATGCTGAGATTTTAATCCTGGCAATAACTTTAATCAAGGCTATGGGTTTTAATTCCTTAGTTGAGACTCAGTAGGCGGAAGATTTGGAAAAAATTGAGGCAAGTTAAAAGAAAAATAACTGTGGTTAATTGCCAGTGGCTCAGTTTTCTGGCGCGAATAAAATAAGCCAACCCCAACAACCAAAGTGGTGTCAGGCTTAAAAACATCCTGGCGCCATAACTGGCTCCTCCCCACCAACCATGCCAACTGGCGATAACAAAAGATTGAATAAAAAATAAACCTAGGCCCAACTTAGCCCAAGAAGTTTGCCGCTGTCGCCAAAGCCCCCACAAACTTAACAGTAAAACCGGGGCATAATAAAATAAGCCGTTATTTTGGGAAAACCAAACTGACAGTATCTCCGGCTTGAACCAGTTAAACTTTTCCCCCAATAAAGTATAGGGGCTGGCGAGGCTGCCAATCATCAGATACCAAGTCAAAAGCTGCAAGGCCGCGACCGGCACAAAACCCAAAAGCAATTTCAGGATTTTCCTGGGAAACAGCCATAATAGGCCCAGCAGCCAAATTCCGTCCTGGGGCCGGACCAAGGTTAGCAGACCGGTCAAACCACCAATAAAAATAAAGTTAATTTTGGGGTAAAAAGTTAAAAGATATACCAGCAAACCGCTGACAAAAATACTGCTCGCGTGAGAGTTGACCGGGTCAATGCCGCTGTAAAAAATTAAATTGGTCGTCAGCCATAAAGCTATAGTTGCCAGAAGCGCCGCTTTTTCTCCAACCAATTTTTTGGCCGCCAACATGCTTAAGTAAATACCGGTGCTGGCATAAAAAACCGATCCCAAAGCAATAAGAAAGCGATAACTGTGACCAAAACCATCACTTAAAGTAAAAAGATGGGCCAGAATAAACCAGGGCGACCATAAAATCGGCGCGCCGATGGAATATTTATTTAAAAGTTTCCCTGCCGGGGTAACAATTGATTCAAAGAAAAACGGGTGGGTGGCAGCTTCGTTGGTAAAATCAATATTTTTATCAATTATCCAGGAACGGGTGTAAGCATAATAATACCGGCCGTCCCCCCAAACAATATTGCCGGTGGCCAAGTAATGACCGGTCATCAAACTAAGATTAAGAAGAAAAATAACCAGCCAAAGCCTCATGTGGACTCTGAAGGACTTGAACCTTCAACCTCTACAATGTGAATGTAGCGCTCTAACCAGTTGAGCTAAGAGTCCCGGTTGAACTATTATAACAAAAGGCTTACCATTGATTGATGGAAAGCATTCTCAAAAGAATCTGGCTTTTCTTCCTGGATTTTGTCGAAACCATTGTGATTGCTTTAGCGATTTTTGTGGTGGTTTACCAGTTTTTATTCCAACCCCACCAGGTCAAAGGCAGTTCCATGGATGACAATTTCCACGACGGCGAATATTTATTGACCGATAAAGTCAGCTACCGCTTCGGCTCACCTCAGCGTGACGATGTCATTGTCTTTAAGGCTCCCCAAAACGAGGATTTTGACTATATTAAAAGGATTATCGGCATGCCCGGCGACCAGGTGATGGTTGATAACAACCGGGTGTTTGTTAACGGTGTGATCCTGGATGAATCCGGTTATTTGGCTAGCACAGTTGTCACCCGGCCGGGGCTGTTTTTAAAGGAGGACTTGCCCGTGACTGTCCCGCCCACTGCCTACTTTGTCATGGGCGACAACCGTAGCAACTCCTCTGATTCCCGCGACTGGGGTTTTGTGCCGGCTACTAACATCGTCGGCAAAGCCTGGGTGAAATATTGGCCGATAAACCAGTTTGGGGTGATTAAGAAATACCCGAAAAAACTTACTTGGTTAACGATTTATAGATTTCCTGGAGTTTAGTTTCGGTTTTTTCCGGGCTGCCTTTTAAGACAATCTGCAACCTGGTTTCCCTTTGGGTCCTGACTAGTTTGACTGAAGAATTATCACCGACAGTACCGCTTAGGTGTTTAACCATTTTATCTATCTCTTCAGAAACAATGTGGGCCGGCCGGGTAGAAGCGCTCTGGACCTTCTGGCCGGATTTAGATTTCATTCTTCTAGACAACTCTTCGGCTCTCCTGACCGAGCCGGATTCTTTCAAAATGGTTTTGTAGGCTTCAATCATTAAGCCCTTGTCGTCAATTGAAGACAATGCCCGGGCGTGGCCTTCGGAAATTAAACCGGAAATAAGACCATCTTTTAAGGCATCCGGCAGTTCCAGTAATTTAATCGAGTTACTAATGTACGACGGGCTCTTGCCGATTCTTTTGGCAATCTCGGCGTTAGTCAGGTCAAACTCCTCCATCAGCCGCTCAAAAGCCTGGGCCCGGTCGATCGGGTTTAGGTCAGTCCGCTGGACGTTTTCCACCAAGGCCATCTCCAGCATACCTTGAGGCGAGGTTTCCTTAACGATTGCCGGCACGTGAGTTAGCCCGGCAAGTTTGGCTCCCCGCCAGCGTCTTTCCCCGGCAATAATCTGGAAGCCGGCCGGAGTGTGGGCCACGATTAACGGCTCTAAAATCCCGTGTTCTCTAATCGAGTCAACCAGATCCATCAGCGAATCCGGAGTAATCATTCCTCTGGGTTGCAAGGGGTTAGCCTGGATTTGGGTAATATCTAATTGCTCAATCTGGTCTTTGTTAGCCATAAGTTATTTCACCACTGACACTAATTTTTTACCCTGTTTTTGGAAAAATTTAACCACGCCGTCTCGTAAAGCAAATAAAGTGAAGTCCCGGCCCAAACCAACTCCGCTGCCGGCAAAAAACTTGGTTCCTTTCTGCCTGACAATGATGCCTCCGGTTTTAATGTTTTGGCCGCCGTAAACCTTTACTCCCCTCCGTTTACCCGGTCGGGTCGTATGCTGAGTGGTTGAACCGGTTGCTTTCTTGTGTGCCATTGCTTAAATATACCCCTAATTTTTCACGAAATCAAGAGATTTTCACGATTTTAACCCGGGTCAATTGCTGTCGGTGCCCATGGCGTTTCCGGTAGCGGGATTTGGCTTTAAACTTAAACACCCGGATTTTTTCGTCTTTAAACTGCTCGACAACTTCGGCGGTAACTTTAACACCTTTGAGAGTAGGCGCACCCAGTTTAACCTTATCGCCGTCAACCACCAATAAAACTTTGTCAAAGCTTAACTTAGCCTTGGGCTTGCCCTCTAGTTTAGCCACAGCCAAAATTTCTCCCTCTTTCACCTTCAACTGCTGGCCGCCGGTTTGGATGACTGCGTACTTCATAAACAGGTTATTATAAACCAAGTTTTCCTTTAGTGCTAATGTTGTAAACCAGGCCCAAACAAATCAAGGTGGTAAGTAACGAACTGCCGCCGGCAGAGACTAAAGGCAAAGTCACTCCGGTAATCGGCATTAAACCTAAATTCATTCCAATATTCACCATTCCTTGGATGGTCATGAGGGCAAAGACGCCGATGACGATCAAAAAAGAAAAGTTGTCGCTGGTATTTTTGGCAATTTTTAACAGCCGCAGCAATAGCAGGGCATATAAAACGAGCAAGGTTCCTGCTCCTAAGGTTCCCAGCTCTTCAGCAATGGTGGCAAAGACAAAGTCGGTTTGCCTTTCCGGTAAAAAATTAAGCTGGGATTGAAAGCCATGTCCCAAACCCCGGCCCAAAAACCCACCCGAACCCACGGCCACCACCGATTGGATTAATTGGTAGCCGCTGACTTTCGGGTCGGCGTAAGGGTCGATAAAACTGGTGAGGCGCTGTTTTTGGTAATCGGCCAAAAAACGCCACGTCAGCGGCGAAACCACGGCCGCCAGAAGCAGTAAAATCACTAAATAGGTTTTTGGCGCTTTCGACATTAAAAGCATCACCAGCCAGATGGCCGCTACCACTAAAGCGCTGCCTAAATCCGGTTGTTTAAAGATCAAAAGCGCCGGCACTGCCAATAAACCTAAATAAATTAGACCTGTTTTTAACTCAAGCAGTTTCGGGGCCGACCGGCTTAAAAACCAGGCTAAAATCAGGATCAAAAACGGCTTGATTATCTCTGAAGGCTGGAGCGTAAACGAACCCAGAGGAATCCAGCGGACTGCTCCCCGGGTGGCGATCCCGAATAAAAACGGCAATAAAAGTAACACCAGGCCGCCGACAGCATAATGCTTTAATAAATACTGGTGGTTTAAATAATCAAAGTGGGAAAAAAACCAAAAAGCCAAAAGGCCTATGCCCAAAAAAACTAATTGGCTTACCAATAACGCCGGCGACATACCGCCTAAAGCCAGCAAACCGATTAATAACACTCCGACAGCAGGAAAAATCAGGCCGCGGTCCATACTTTCAACTTTCTGCCGTGCCTTAAGTTACGGATCAAAGTTTTCTTCTTAATGTAGTCTTCAAAACTCTTGGGCCAATCAGGCAACTCAACGTCGATAAGCTGATCCAATTTTGTGCCCAGCGTTTTTCGCTGCTCCTGAATCTGGCGCACCAAGTCACGGGCCTGACCTTCAGCTTGAAGTTCCGGCGTCAATTTAGTATTGAGTTTAACCGTTAGCTCCTTGCCTTTGCCGCTGAAGGTCAAAGTTTTGACATTAACTTCATCCAGAATCACTTGATGCAGATTGGTTTTACCAAAGCTTTTGCCGGAAATAACCATTGAAGCCAATGGCTGTCTTAATTTAATCCCCAGTCCTTTCCGCTGAGAGTGGATTTTTTCAACCACAACACGAGCTTTGGCCATATTGGTCTCGAGCTCCGAATCCAGCAGTTTTTGATCCACTTTCGGCCAGTCAGTCAAGTGGACCGAAACCTCACCGGTTAAATTGGTGTAGATCAGGTCGGATAAATAAGGCATAAAGGGGGCCAAAATTAAGCTCAAGCCGGTTAACAGCTGGTGCATGGTTTGGAAAGTGTCGGCACTTAACCGGTCGCGGGAGCGGCGAAGATACCAGGTGGAAAAATCGCTGACCAACTCTTCTATGGCTAGTGTGGCCGGGCCGGAGTAGTAAGCATCCAAGCTATTACTGACGGTTTTAATGGTGTGATTTAAGCGGCTCAAAATCCAAGTATCTAAAACATGGGTGGGCTTAAATGGTTTTGAGCCGGGTTTCCAACCAATCAGGTTGGCTTGGGCCACAAAAAAGCGGTAGGAGTTCCATAAAATTAAAACAAACTGGCGCCGGATTTCCCCGGCCGGAGTGTAGCCAAACGGCAACACCTGGGTCGGCAGCGCTTTTGAGTAAAGCCAGCGCATCACGTCAACGCCGATTTTTTTGGCCCCCTCGTTAAATTCGATCGAGTTGCCCCAGGATTTGTGCATCGGCCGGCCGTCTTCCCCAACCACGGTTTCGTAGCCTAAAACCGTTTCGTAAGGGTTGGTTTTTTTTAGGACTGTCGACATCACCAGCATGGCGTAAAACCAGTTTTTAAACTGGCCGGGGAAGGCTTCGGTGATAAAATCGGCCGGGAACCAACCGGAAGGTAAAGTCGAAAACGGCACAATCCCGGCGTCCAACCAGGGGTTGCCCACTGGTTCGATCCGGCTCACCAACTGGCCGCAGTTTGAACATTTTATTTTCACTTCATCGATCCAAGGCTTGTGGGGGGTGTGCCCCTCAAATTTATCCCAGCCGCTGACAGATCGTTTTTTCAGCTCCTCTTTGCCGCCGATAACTTCAAAGTGATGACATTGAAGGCACTCATAAATGGGCAAGGCCAAACCCCAGAAGCGGTTTTTCTTACTTATCAGCCAGTCGTGCATGTTTTTAAGCCAATCCAGCTCCCGTCCCAGGCCAAAACCGGGAATCCAGTTGATTTTTTTAGCCACCGCCATAATTTCCTGCCTTAAAGTCCGTTTAGTTTTATCAGACGGATCAGCTTTATCCATGGCAATGTACCACTCATCAGTTACTTTCCAAACCAACTCAGTTTTGCAGCGCCAGCAGGCCGGGTAGCGGTGCTTGTAAGGGGCAATTTTGTAAACCCACTGACCCGGCTTTGACTTTAAATAATTAAACACGTACTCCGGGTGCTTTTTGGCGTTTTGGCCGGACAGTTGCTCAAAACCGGGCAAATAATCAGCGTTGTCGGCAATCAAAGGAATCATTGGCAAGTTAAGTTTTTTACCAAGCTGGAAGTCCTCAGTCCCGGCCGACACGGCGGTATGGACCATGCCGGTGCCGTCGGTCTCTGAAATCGGCATAATCCGGCTGTCTGTCGCCACTACCAAATGGAACTTATCCGGGTTTTTATCAGCCACTGCTTTGACTGCAGGCAAGTCATCAAAAGCAGTTTGGTATTTTAAACCCACCAAATCTTTACCCTTAACGGTGTTGACCACTTTAACCAAGTCATCACCCAAAACCGTTTGGATCAATGATTTTAACAGCCAGTATTTTTGGCCGGTTTTAACTTCGGCCAGGGCATAAGTTAGGTCTTTATCGACAGCGACAGCAATGTTGCCGGCCAGTGTCCAGGGAGTGGTTGTCCACACCAGTAAATATTCATCGGTTTTGCCAATTAGCGGCAAGGTGAAGTAAATAGCGTCATGGGTAATTTCGCCGTAGTCTTCAGTCAGCATTTCGTGCTGGGAAATAGCGGTTTCACACCGGGGGCACCAAGGAACCGAACCATGGCCTTTATAGATCCAGCCCCGCTGGTGGCAAACCTTCAAAAAGTTCCAAATGGCATAGTTATTCTCATCCGACATTGTAAAGTAAGAATTATCCCAGTCCATCCACATGCCCAAACGCTTACTTTGCTCGGTTTGGATGACGGCATACTTTAACACCCGTTCTTTGCATTTATTGACAAATTTTTCGACACCATAGGCTATAACGTCTTTTTTGCTCTTAAACTCCAACTCTTTTTCCACTTCCACTTCCACCCACAAACCCTGGCAGTCAAAGCCGTTTTGGTACCTTAAGTTAAATCCCTGCATGGTTTTGTAGCGCTGCCACAAATCTTTATAAGTCCGGCCCCGGGCGTGGTGGACCCCCATCGGGTTATTGGCCGTGATCGGGCCGTCTAAAAAGGAGAATTTCTTCTTTGAGTGGTTGTTTTTAGTCAAATACTTTTTGACAATCCCCTGGTCATACCAGCGCTGTAACAGCTCTTCTTCCAATTTGACAAAATCCGGGTGGCTATCGACTGGTTTAAAGTTCATGAGAATATGATAACAAAAATCCCGACGTTACGTCGGGATGCGCGGCTAACCTGTTACCAGATAAACCGCTATGTTTCAATAATTAACTGACTTTTTGCAAATTTGACCGCCCTTATAACGTCGCGAAGAACCGTCTTTTGCTCAGCTAAAGACAGATTAGCCTGCGATCTATTTTGGGCGATTTTCGCAAGCTCAAACCTACCTCCATCTGTGTTCTCAAAAAACAACTCTAACTTTTTTCCTCGTGTTTCCCAAGTGGTAATGTTGATTTGACCGTAATCGTGAATATCTTCCATACTTATAGCGTATTCAACCTCCAAGCCATAAATATTTGTCCCCGGCACCGGATCTTCGCGGTCAAGAATTGTGGCACTAGCTGATCCAAACGCCATTGAACTTCCCCCCATTGCTTCTTCATGAAGAGAATTAAGAGTAGACGTGAGATTGTTTAATAGTTTTCTTGAGGAGCCATTCACCTGTCGTTGTACCCAACGTTCACCCAATGATGTTCGTCTTGGTGCTTCTGCCACAGAGACCATAGGCTCGTATTGTACCACGTGTTGGCAAAAGAAAGGTAACTTTTTTCATCCTGTTCCGAAAATTAGGCTTGATATCAACATCAACGCTTACCATCAAGGAAGTTCCCACCCAGATTTTTCAACATTGCCAAGGCGCTTTGGGTTTCTTTAAGAGCGGTTGAAACGGAAGAATTATACCAACCAGGAGTAAATTCTTTTTCGAACCCATTTCCCAAACCATCTTTTGCTTCGACCAATCCGCCCTTAGACCAAACTTCAAGCCCTTTAAAACCAAAAACGGCTCCTTGACGTTCAAAGACCAGACGGCTAGCGTTAAATTCCTCAAAGTAATCCGTCTTCTTAATTTCCAAGTAAAAAATTGCCGGTTTCTGGTTATCAACCATCAATTTAACTTGCCCGACAAAATTACTGTTAAACCCGTGCTCGTGCCAGTGTTCAGCAGTGACTGGTCCTGCCTGAAATAAAACTCTTTCCGACTGACCCTGGCTTACTAATTCATCTGCAAGAGGAGCAAGTAATAAAGCCGCCTGCCCGCCGTTAACTTGGGTTTCCTGTTCAACTTCAACTAATAACGGATCTTTACGTCCAGCACCAACCATTTCTTCATCTGTGGGTAAACCCATCAAGCTGATTTTTAAACCTGTCACTAAACGGTCATACAAATTGCCCAATCTGTGGCCAATACTAATCCTAGCTGAATTTGGGGGTGGTAATTCGCTTCCGTACATAAATCAGTATTATATCGAAACTGTCGGTGCCGATGGCAAAGCGTAAATTCCACTAAGCGCCAAGTTAGTTTTATTTAATAGTTTGGTTGTTTCCTGTTTGTTTATAGACTCACCTTGTTTTCCGCCGACGGCGTTTAGAAACGACAAGCGACCATTGTCTTTCAAATGAAAATTCATTAATTTTACGGATTTACCATTTTTATCGCAGAAAAACATA
>DATEUG010000102.1:0-2640 GCA_035283225.1 Patescibacteria group bacterium
GAGAGGGAACAATTGTCGGTGATCACGCCACTTTGGACGGACGGGCGAAATTAACCATTGGCAACCACGTTGACATTGCCAGCGAGGTGATGATTTTTAACAGCCAGCACAACATTCACTCGGCTGGTTTTGACCCGATCGAAAAACCAATAGTTATTAACGACTACGTTTTTATCGGTGCGAGGGCAATAATTTTGCCGGGTGTTACCATTGGCCGCGGGGCAATTGTTGCCGCCGGAGCAGTAGTGACTAAAGACGTACCGGAAAAAGCAGTTGTTGCCGGAGTGCCGGCGACCTTAGTTGGAGAGCGAAAAGTTAAGGAGTTTAACTACCGTTTGGGCCGGGCGCGCTTGTTTCAGTAAAACCTTTTATGGATTTGTCCATTATTATTGTTAACTACAAAACTAAAGCTATTACCGGCAATTGTTTAAAAACAATTAAAGCCTCAACTGATAAACTTAAAAAAGAAGTAATCGTGGTTGACAATGGTTCGGCTGACGGTTCGGTTGAGTACTTAAAACAAAGGTTTCCCTGGGTAAAAGTAGTCGATGGCGGCGGTAATTTGGGTTTTGCCCGGGGCAACAATTTGGGAGCAACCATTGCCCGGGGCAAGTATTTGTGGCTGCTTAATTCCGATACCTTAATCAAACCAACAACCATTCAGGATCTATTTAAGGCTGTTGAAACAAACCAGGCGCAAATCGCTTCCTGCCGGCTTTTAAACCGAGACGGCACCATCCAGCCTCAAGGCGGTTATTTACCAACCTTGGGCCGGCTCACCGCCTGGATGTTATTTATTGACGATCTGCCGCTAATAAAAAGCATTTTCCCGGCTTATCATGTCAACCGAAAAAGTTTTTTTCAAAAAAACCAGCGCCCCGGCTGGCTGGCGGGGACAGCCTTGTGGGTTAAAAGTGACCTTTATCAAAAATTAAAGGGATTGGATAAAGATATCTTTATGTATGCTGAAGATGTTGAGTTTTGCTGGCGGGCGGCAAAGCCGGGAATTAGTGTTTACTATTTTGCCAAACCGTCTTTAACCCATTTAGGCCAGGCATCAGGATCAAGCAAAGGGGCGATTTTGGGCGAATACAGGGGGCTTAAATATATTTACCAGAAACATTTTTCGTTACTAAACCGTTTGTTACTGAAATTGCTTTTAAAAGCAGGAGCGATGTTAAGGTGGTTACTATTTGGTATCATTCTAGGTAACAGCGTTAGAAAAGATATTTATGCAGCAGCTTTTAAACTGGCTTGATCAGAACTTACTAACCATTCTTGCCGGCTTTTTGCTGGTGTTTTTGCCGCTTTACCCCAAGTGGCCCTTGTTTGATGTTTTGCCCGGCTACAACGTCCGGGTCCGCTTAGAAGATTTTGTGATTTTAGCCACCGGTTTGTTTTTTGTCGTCCAGGTGTTAAGGCATAAAATTGACCTAAAGAAAGCGCCGCTTTTGCGGCCGATGGTGATTTATTTAATCATTGGTTTTCTGTCCACCCTGTCAGCCATTTTTATCACCAAAACCGTTTATCCGGAATGGATCCAGATTGCCAAGGTGTTTCTCCACTGGTTTAGGCGAATTGAATATTTCTCGTTGTTTTTCATCTTTTTCTACTGTTTAAAAACTGTCAAGCAATTAAACCGGATGCTGATGCTTTTGGGGGCAGCGGTCATGGGAGTCTCCATTTACGGCTTTGGCCAAAAGTATCTTTACTGGCCGGCTTACTCGACCATGAACCGGGAGTTTTCCAAAGGGATTGCTTTGTACTTAACCGAGCACGCCCGGGTGCTGTCGACTTTCGGCGGCCACTTTGACCTGGCGGCTTACATCATGATGACTTTAATTCCTTTAATTTTATTTAGCTTACTTCATCCCAAAAAATGGGTCAGGTGGCTGGCTTTGTCTTTGTCGGTAGTCGAGTACTGGTTGTTAATTCTGTCAGCTTCGCGGATTTCCTGGCTGGCGTTTATGGCCGGAATCACCGTTGCTTTTGCGGTTTTATTAAAAAAGCAGCCCAAGAAATGGGTAATTGGCCGCTGGCTGGTGGTGGTGGTTTTGGCGACCTTGGTGATGATTTCTTTTGGCGATTTATCAGAAAGATTTTCCCAAATTTTTAAACTCCAGGGCGTTAGAGACTTAGTCTTAAGGCCGTTTCGAAGCCCGCCCGAGAATGCCATTCCTTTGGCTGAAAACTTAACTCCGGATCAGCAGCTGGCAATGGTGGCAACCTCAACCGATGTGCCGCCAACTCCGGCCGGCGGGGCAGCCCCGGCTCCAAAGCCGGCCGACGTTTACAACGAGCCTTACAAAAATCTTCAGGACTATTTGGCGACCACTTCCGGGGAAACCATCCACGTTGACTACTCGGCCAATGCTTTGAAATACGGTCTGTCTGTCGGCATCCGTTTAGACACGCTTTGGCCCAACGCCATCAAAGCTTTAAAGATTAATCCTTTATTGGGTACCGGCTACTCCACTTTGGTCAAAGCTAATGTTTGGGAGTTCACTATCGCTGAATCGACAGACAATGATTTCTTAAGAATGCTGGGTGAGACCGGTTTATTGGGTACGGTAAGCTTTTTAGCGATCTTTTGGGTCATCTTTAAAACTTTGTGGCGGGCGTTCTTATCTGCTTCCAAAC
>DATEUG010000103.1:0-2673 GCA_035283225.1 Patescibacteria group bacterium
AACACCGACAATAAGGTAGATTTGCCGGCATTAGGCAGTCCGATTAAGCCAACATCAGCCAGTAACTTAAGCTCTAAAACCACATCCAAAGCCTCACCTTTGGTCCCCGGCTCGGCAGTTTTCGGGGTGGTGTTTGAGGGACTTCTTAAGACCCAATTTCCCCGGCCGCCAAAGCCGCCCCGGGCCAGTAACACCCTTTGGCCGTCCGACACGACGTCAATTTGCTGTTCCCTAGAACCGGCAATTAAAGTAATCGAGGTGCCGACCGGCACTTTGAGAATCAAATCGTCTCCGTCTTTGCCGGTACGCCTGGCTCTGTCCCCCGGCCGACCGGACTGGGCCGCAAATTTTTTCTGGTACTGAAAGGGGATTAAAGTGTTTAAGTCTTTGTCTGCCTCTAAATAAACCGAACCCCCCTTACCGCCATTGCCGCCGTCAGGACCGCCTTTGGGAACGTATTTTTCGCGCCTAAAATTAACCCTGCCATTGCCGCCGTCGCCGGCTTTGACCTCGATTTTGGCGTAGTCAATCATAATTTAGATGTTAGATGACAGATATTAGATGTTAGTTAGATTCTAGATTCTAGATTCTAGATTCTAGATTTTAGATATTTTATTAAACCGTTTAACATTTTCCCAACCTCATCTGCTTTTGATGACAGTTGATTATATTCTTTTTGACTAATGTAGTTTAAATCTTTAGATAGAAGTAAAAAATATTTCACTTCGGCCAGTGAACCTTTGGCTGTGAATAAAAATCTGATAAATTCTTTTTTACTGTTTCTCGCGTTTCCTTCAGCAATATTGGCTGGAACTGAAACTACCGCTCTTCTTAATTGGCTAGTTAAAGAATACTGTTCCTTAGAGGGAAATTTATTGGTTAACTCGTAGGTTTCTAACGCTAATTTATGAGCCAAGTTAAAAACTTTCAATTGAGAAAATTCTTTCTCCATTAACTCATTCTATCATCTCAAGAAACCGAGAGGGTCCAGGGCCGCACCGTTTTCCCTGACCTCAAAGTGCAGGTGGGTGCCGCTGGAACGGCCGGTTGAACCCATGATGCCGATAACGTCTCCCCGGTTAACCGTCTGACCCTCAACCACTGAGATGGAGGCCAGGTGGGCATACAAAGTTTGGTAGCCGTTGCCGTGGTCAATTAACACCCGATTGCCGTAACCAAAGTTGTCCGGCCAGCCGGCCTGGACTACCCGACCGGAATCAGCCGCGAGTACCCCGGGCCCGGCCCGGTTAGAAATGTCCAAACCCTTGTGGTACCAAACATAGCGCTGGGAAATTTGCCCGGAAACCGGCCAAATAAACTGCCCACTGCCGGAAACTGCTCCCGCGTCGGGGGTCCGTTGGGCCACATAGCGCTTCGGATCCCACAACTGCTCGGCTGGTTTGACCCCGTCGGGGACAACTAAGGTTTGACCGACGGCTAAAGCAAAAGTTTCATCATCCGAGTAAGTGTTAAACGGCCAGTTGACGATCTGCTGGGGGTCAATGTCGTACCTTTTGGCGATGGAATAAATTGTCTCCCCCCGTTTGACCTGATGGACCATACCGGTGACAGGCGGGATTTCCAATTTGTCCCCCGGTTTAATGGCATTAATGGAAGCCAAATCGTTTTGCCAGCGAATGGTGTCGATGGAAACGTCAAACTTGCTGGCAATTGAGCTGACGGTATCGCCGGATTGAACAATGTAAGTGACGACTCCGTCTCTGGGCTTAACCGAAACGCTGGTGGTGGTATTAATTTCGTCGACTGATAAGCCCAAAATTGCACCCGGAGCCGCTTCCTGCTCCTGGCCCACCACCGCTTTGGTTAAAACCGGTGTTAAGATCAAACCGATTAAAAATAAACCGGTCATACCGGTATGTAGAAATGGCCTGGTATACTTGCCTCTTTTGGTGACTAAACCTTCAACTACAACACCTTTCCCGGCTTCAAATTCTTCCAAAAACTCCAAAAAGCGTTTGGGGAAATAGCGGTATAAAAACTTAGAGTAGGCTTTAAGCTCCCACCAAAAAGCAGCAATTGGTCTGACACGGCTTTTTTCAAAAATCGTTAACGGTTTTGGGGTCATTTCCCCAGCTTTGTCAAAAACTCAGCGTTGTCTTTGGTTTTGCGCATCCGGTCCAGAATCACTTCGGTCATCTCATCTACGTCCAAAACGTCCACCATTCTTCTCATGGTCACAATCTTCTCGTATTCCTCTTTTTTAAACAGCAACTGTTCCTGCCTGGTGCCGGAGCGCTGGATGTCAATTGAAGGGAAAATCCGCCGCTCGGCTAACTTTCGGGATAAGTGAAGCTCCATGTTGCCGGTGCCTTTAAACTCTTCATAAATTAACTCATCCATCCTGGAACCGGTGTCAACTAAAGCGGTACCGATAATGGTTAAAGACGCCTTAACTTCTTTATCGCCCAGCTTAAACGGCTCAAAGTTTCTGGCCGCCCCGAAGAATCTTTTCGGGGGGTATAAAGCAGCCGGGTCAAAACCGCCGGATAAGGTTCTGCCTGAAGTGGGCATGGCTAAGTTGTAAGCCCGGGCAATGCGGGTAATCGAATCCAGTAAAATGACTACGTCTTTACCCATTTCTACCAATCTTTTGGCTCTTTCCAAAGCCAGTTCGGCCACTTTAGTTTGACGTTCGGCTGACTCATCAAAGTT
>DATEUG010000104.1:0-3625 GCA_035283225.1 Patescibacteria group bacterium
AATTTTGGCCTTTAAAAACAAACTTTTATCAGTTGGTACCTTATTAAACCCCGGCAAATTAAGAACTTTATACCGCCTGTTTAAAGACTCGGTCAAAACCGACTTACCTTCTTCCGGTTATCCGGACCTAGCTAAGCTTGGCCTGAAGGCAAAAGATCAAGTTCGCACCGGCGTAATTGACCAGGGGAGTGAAAGCGAGGATTTGCCGGCTTTACTCTACCATCCTGAAACAGCAATTTACGGCCAGTGGGTACTCCTGCCGATTAATGACGATTGGCAGCTGGTGCACAATTACATTAAGGAGCTTTTGTATCAAAACGATAGATAGTGGTATCCTGATTTTGGTAAACCGGGGTTAAATTCAAATCAAACCAAGCCTGATTTAAGTCTTTAGCTAAGTCTTTTTCCGCCGGGCCGATAACGACATAATCAACGCCAGATTCAGCTAACGTTTCTTTGGCCAAATCGCCCCCCGGCCAGATGCGGTTAACGGTTTTTTCTGCCGGGAAATAATTAAGACCATATGTCCAGAGCCAGCCTTTATACCCCAAAATTATCTTGCGGCCGGTTAAAACCGGCAGCCAGTGGTCATGATTGTCGGCCGTCAGGAACAGCGAATCAGTTGGAGTATTGGTTTTTACCCAATCGGCCAAAAGTAAGTCAGACTGCTTGATTAATCGCAGTTTTCTTTGCTGGTACTGGTTCAAATAAAGATTATCTAAAGTGCCGGAGGCAATGACGCTGACGAAGGCAATAAGCGACGCTAATTTAATAAGCCAAAGCTTGTGGGACAGCCCTCGTTCTAAGGCAACGGCGGTTAACAGCGTCATTACCAGAAACCAATGAGTAAAAAATTTACTGTTATCCCACTCCCAGGGATGCCAAATTACAAAATTTCCGGCGACAAACAAGACCCAGAAGGGAATAGTAAAAAGCTTAAGCCGTTTTTTGACCAAGGCTAAGCCAATCAGGCTTAAGGGCCAGAAGCTGCCTAAGTTTTTCAGCCAAAACCACCAGGGGCTATCCTGACCTTGACTGGCCATCCAGCCAACCCGCCAGCGGATAAAACTCAGGCCGTTGCCGGATTGGCCGTAAAAATATAAAAGCTGAGGCAGAGTGCCTAAAACTACAATCAGCCAAAACCGCCACCAATCTTTTGACTTTAATTGGCGAGTAACATTCATGAAAAAGGCTACGGCCAAGGGAATGATTAAGGCGTGAGCCTGAATTAGGGGGAGAGTGATTAGGGTCAGGGCAGCCAGTCTTAATTTTTTATGCCACAAAAGATAGTAGATCAATAAGCTTAAGGTAAAACCCATGACAAAGCCGCGCTGGGGAATAACTTGAGAAGTAATGATGTTGATCCACTCAAGGTTAGCGATTTTTAAATGCGTGTACTCGGTATTGAAGTTAAAAGTTTGAAGCCACCACCACCAGCCCCAGCCCCCGCCCAACAAAAACAGCCAAGCAGTTAAAACGCCAACCCTTAACTTGCCGCTTAAAGTCCGCCCCAGCGCCATCAGCCAGTAGGTTAATAAGACCGCCCAGAGCCAGGAGGAAAATAGCATCGCCGGAATCAAGCCAAGTCCTAATTTGACCCAAATGGCCGCAAAAAAGTCAGCTAAAAACGGGTAGCCGAAGCGGCTTTGGGTTAAAAGGGGCATTGTCGGCGGAAAGTTGTCGCCGTAGGCAAACGAGCTGGCGTAGCTTAAATGTGAGGCCCAATCCCCCCAAACATTAATCCAGCCGGCATACAATCCATCAGGTTCAAACTTAAGCATTTGGCTAAAAATAACTCCAAACCAAATTGCCCAGAAAAATAAATTAGCCGTCAGCCACCAGTTGATAGTCAGCTTAAGTTTAAGCTGTCTTAGCTTAAGCCAACCGGCAGTCAAAACCAGGCAGGTGGAAAGAATAATGGTTACCTGGTTAAAGCCCAAAAGCCAGCTTAGATAAAAAGTAATTACCGTCCACAAGGCTAAACCCAAAGTTAGAATGACTGGTACAATAGCCATATGTTTCGATTTTATCTGATTTTAATCTTAATTTTCACTGCCGTTACCCGCTTGTATCTATTAGGTAACCCCAATCAGTATGTTTTTGATGAGGTTTATCATGTGGTAACGATTAAAGCTTATGCTCAAAATAATCCCGCCGGCTATGAATGGTGGCATCAGCCGCCGGAGCCAAATACGGCTTACGAGTGGCTGCATCCGCCACTGGCTAAATTAATCCAGGCCAGCTCGGTTAAGGTTTTTGGCAATACTTCTTTTGCCTGGCGCTTCCCCTCTGCCTTATTTGGCGTTTTGTCAGTAACGGCCGTTTATTTTCTGGCCCTGACATTATTTAAAAGTCGGCCAATCGCTTTAACCGCTGCCTTAATTTTATCGCTTGATAATCTTCACTTAACTATGTCGCGAATCACCATGAATGATATTTTTGTCACCACTTTTATTCTTTTGGCGCTGACTTTTTTCTTTAAAAAAAGCTGGTACTTAACTGGTCTATTTACCGGATTGGCGCTAGCCACCAAACACTCGGCCGTATTTTTGTATCCGATTTTTACATTGTGGTTATTGTGGTCAGCTAGAGCTGGGACGCTTCGCGCCCCGTTTAAAATTATTTATAGTTTAACCGTGATCCCGCTGGCGATTTATTTTATGTCGTTTATCCAATTTTTCTTCCAAGGCCACAGCTTAACTGATTTTTGGCACCTTCATCAGCAGATTTGGTGGTATCAAACCGGATTAAAAGCCAGTCACAGCTATCAGTCGACCGCTTTAACCTGGCCGCTTTTAGTCAGGCCGGTGTGGTTTTACGTTAAGTATTTCCCTGATAAAATTGCCCACATTTACAACTTAGGCAATCCGCTTGTTTTCTGGGGCGGGGCGGCAGCCGCTGCTTACACCATCTTTAAACGGCGCTTTATCCAACCGGTTATCTTTTTACTTTTAAGTTATGGTTTACTCTTTTTGCCCCTAGGCTTATCACCCAGGATTTTATTCCTGCACCATTATCTGCCCGCCCTGCCTTTGTTGATTATCATTTTAGCCTACACGCTTAACAGGCATAAAAAATTTCGCCCTTGGTTTTTAATATTAACGGCAGTTACTTTTTTCTTCTTTTATCCTTTAAATACTGCGCTGCCATTACCGGCAGATTGGCTCAAATATTGGTTCTGGCTTCCCAGTTGGCGTTAGAAGAGCAAACCTAGAAGCATTAGTAGAATTCCCGCAGAAACTCCCAGTACCGCCGGTGTACTCACTCCTGCCTGGGGTAAGGTGGGTTGTTCGGCCCGGGCAATGGTTGACGGTGAGGGCGAAGCTTGGGTGATTGGAGTCGGGCTGGCTGACGGCGAGGGCGAGGGTGAGGCACAAGAACAATCAGCGTCTTCAGCACAGCTGGGGTTAACACAGCGTTTAGTCCCGCCGACAGTTTGACAGCTTAAACTGCCTTCACAATCGTCATCGGTGTCGCAGGTGTCAAAGCAGGCAATGGGTGACGGTGTTGGCGTCGGGGTGGGTGTTGGGGTCGGCGTGGGTGTTGGGGTCGGCGTGGGTGTCGGGGTGGGTGTTGGCGTGGGCGTGGGTGAAGGTGAGCCGGCAACGGTAAAACTCAGCTGGCA
>DATEUG010000105.1:0-2071 GCA_035283225.1 Patescibacteria group bacterium
GCAAAGGCCTAACCATTAACATTGAGCTTAAAAAAGACGCCAAACCCAAAGCTTTGCTAAACAATTTATTCAAACACACTGAACTGCAAACCAGTTTCCCGGCAAATTTAGTCGCCCTAGTTGACGGTACCCCTCAATTACTTAATTTAAAACAGATCTTAACTGAGTACTTAAAGCACCGCCAACTGGTGGTTATCAGACGCAGCCAGCACCGGCTGAAAGCGGCCAAGTTAAGAGCCCATATCTTAGAAGGCTTGATGATTGCCTTAAAGCATCTAGATGCAGTGATTGAGACGATTAAAAAGAGTAAAGACGCTGACGCCGCCAAAACAAATCTCATGAAGAAGTTTAAGTTTTCTGACATCCAGGCCCAGGCGATTCTGGACCTGCAGTTAAGAAGACTAGCTGCTTTAGAGAGGCAAAAGATTGAAGATGAATATAAGGCCATTAAGAAAACCATTGACGAGCTGATCGCCTTGCTCTTATCACCGGAAAAGGTCTTAATCACGATTGATCATGAATTAACCCGGTTAGTGGAGCAGTACGGCGACGAACGGCGCACCAAGGTAATCAAATCCTCCTTACAACAATTCTCCGAAGAGGATTTAGAGCCCGAGGAAGAGTGTTTGGTCACCATGACCAAATCCGGCTACATCAAACGCTTGGCTACCGGCACTTACCGGGACCAGCGCCGGGGCGGCAAAGGGGTAACCGGCATGGCCACTAAAGAAGAAGACGAAATCGCTAACATGTTCTCATGTAACACCCACGACACCTTATTAATTTTCACCAACAAAGGCCGGGTGTTTAAGCTTAAAGTTTACGAACTGCCGGTCGCTTCCCGCCAAGCCAAAGGTCAAGCAATCGTTAACCTGATTAATATTGAGTCAGAGGAAACCATTCAGTCGGTTTTAAACATTCCTAAGGATAAAACTGAGGTGGGTTACCTGCTGATGGTCACCCGTTTCGGTACCATCAAAAAATCGGCCCTGTCTAACTTCACCAATATAAGAAGTAACGGTATTATTGCCTTAAGGCTTGATGTCGGCGATGATCTGGTTTGGGTCAAACAAACCTCCGGCAAAGACGAAATGATTTTAGTCTCCCACGAAGGCCAATCGGTCCGCTTTAAAGAAACAGACGCCAGGCCGATGGGTAGGTCTGCTCGGGGTGTTCGGGGCATTAACCTTAATAAAGGGGATTTTGTCGTCGGCATGGCAGTTTACCTGCCAGCTCGAACTAAAACTGAAGGCAAGAGAAAGTTTTTCCAGGATCTATTTGTGGTCATGGAAAAAGGTTTGGGCAAACGCACCCCGATTGTCAACTTCCCTATCCAAAAGCGGGGAGGCAAGGGGGTCAAGGTGGCTAAAGTAACGCCAAAAACAGGCAAGATTGTCTCGGCCCACATGGTCACCGAAGCCACCGAAACCGTGATTTTAACCTCTAAAAAGGCCCAGGTAATCAAACTGCCGATGAAAAACATTAAAAGAATAGGCCGAACCACCCAAGGGGTCATCTTAATGCGCTTTAACAAGCCCGGCGATGCTGTCGCCGCAGTGGCCCTACTTTAAAGAGACTCCGGTGCAGGTGTATAATTTTGGATATGCAGTTGTTGAATTTTAATAATAGTGGCAACGTTGCTGTCTTGGTTCAAAAATATCCTGCAGGAATCCAAACCCCAGAACGGTGGAGCGCTTACTTCATGGCCAATAAAGAATTGTCAGATCGTCTTAATCAAAAACAAAAAGACAGAATTATGGAGCTTGGATCTTTAAAAGAAGGAAAACCGACAGATCAAGAAATAGTTTCTGCCGTCTGCGACTTGATTGAGAAAAGCCGCCAACCGCAAAATAAAGATTTAGGTATCGAAATAGCTAAAATGGCGGTTGAACCAGAATGGAAGGATACTTTATTACGAAATTTAGAGGAAAAATTTGGATTAAAACCAATAGAAATACCGGCTGGAACTGAGATTAAAGGATAACTTTCTCCTGGCACTAGATTTTATTCCTTCAGCGAGTGGTGCTCTTCGTGAACTTTCTTTAACTGTTGATTGGTGATGTGGGTGTAA
>DATEUG010000106.1:0-3407 GCA_035283225.1 Patescibacteria group bacterium
TAGCCACTTTTCACTCCTAAAGGTGCGGGGCAAATCGGCCAGTAAGGTTAAAGCGGCGCCTGAAAAGGCAAACGCCGGGAACATAAAGGTGAATAAGGCGTAGGTAACCCAAGTGGTGTTGGCAAACATTGAGGTGTAAACGTCTAATAGCTTTTCCGGGTAGCTGCCCAAAACTTTGCGGCTTTGGGATTGGCCTTGAAGCAGGGTGAGCTCGCTTCTTCTTTTGCCGATAGCCAAAAACAGCGAAAAGGAAATGACGCAAAGCAGCAGCCAAACGTTTAAATGAGCGCCGATGATGACCGCCCCTGAATAAACCCGGACGATAAAGCCCAGGGCAATGACCATGACGTCAATAATCGGAATCTGTTTAAACCAGGTGGTGTAAAGAATTTGGATGAGTAAGTAGGCCAGCATCCCTAAAAACAGGAAGAAAGATAAGCTCCAGCCTAAAAACAGGCTGACAAAAAAGCCAACTAGGCTGGCAAGCAAAGCCAGTGGCGCCGGCAGTTTACCAGAGGCCAGGGGGCGGAATTTTTTAAACGGATGTTTTTGGTCAGACTCAAAATCGATAATATCGTTAAAAATATAAATCGAGGCGGTTAATAACGAAAAAATTAAAGCGGCGGCAATGACAGTAAACAATTTTTCCGGGATAAACAGCCAACCGGAAAACACCAAGCCGGTAAACAAGCTTAAGTTTTTTAAGGCTTGTCTGGGCCGGGTGGCTTTAAGAAGTTGGTAGCCAAGTTTAACCATAAAAGTAAGCCGCCAAGGGCGACTGTGATTAAGATCATTGTATAAAGCTTTTGGGCGCTATTCAATTGCAGGGCAATTAAGCCCAAAATTGCCGACATGGTCCAGTAAAAAATGGCAATCCGTCTTTTGCCCCAACCCCAGTCCATCAGCTTGTGATGTAGGTGCCCCCGATCGCCCCAAACCGGCGATTTGCCGGCTAAAACCCGGCGCAAGACACTGTAGATAGCGTCAATCATCGGTACGCCCAGAACTAAAATTGCTGTCGCGAGCTTTGCGCCAGATAAAATCGATAAGACTGCCAAAAAATAACCGGCCAAGGCCCCGCCGCCGTAACCAGGCATGATTTTTTGAGGGTAGAAGTTAAAAGGCAGAAAGCCTAAATAGGCGCCGGCCAAAATGAAAGCTAAAATAATGACCGGCCATTGGGTGACATCATCAACAAACCTTAAACTTAACAAACCAATGACACTGGCTGACACCACTACAATCCCTGGCAGTTGACCATCTAAGCCCTTAGACCAGTTAACGAAGTTCATGGTGCCGACAATCCAGAATAAGGCGAGCAAATCAGCCGCCAGCCAAATGGTCCTGACTTTACCCAGCAGCCAAAAGGGAATTTGCGGCTGAGACAGATTGATGACTTGGCCGGGGACCAGGGGGTTACTGATATAAGGAATGCCTACTCCCGCAGCCACAACCACCCCAGCGGCTAAAAAACCAAGGCCGAGGCGCCAATAAGGGTTTAGATTTTTAACGTCGTCAACGACGCCGACAATGGTTAAAAGTAAGCCGCCCAGCAAAATCCCGATTAAGTGTTTGTCTAGAGGTAGAAAGATTAAGGCGGTGGCAGCAATGGCCAGATAGATAGCCAACCCTCCACCCCTGGGTACAGGATAACGATGAACCACTTTGGGATGAATTTGACCTGCCGGATCGTCCAGCCAGCGGCGATAGCGATAAAACTTAATTACTAATGGGGTGGCAATTAGGGCCAAAAAAAAGCTTAAAAGCAGCGGTTTAATTAATTGAAGTAGGCTCATTAAGTTATCAGGAGCAGGGTTTTAATGATTGTAGTCAAAATCATTAAATTGATCAAGGTTGCCGACCAAACCAAAATGTGGGCTAGTAGGCCATCTTTGTCAATCAACGACGAAGCACTTCTAACGGCGACAATTTCAATCAAAACACCAATAGCCGGCAGCAGCCAAATCAAAAAGTGACTGATTAATTGATCTTCGCCGTAGGGTCGGCTGTATAACAGGGGAATTTCCGGGGGAAGCCGGTGCCAGGTAATGGCCAGTAACAGCAATCCAAGACCCAGGCTTAGGAATCCGAGGCGCAATCCGACCTTGGCTGTCGGATCAGCTGAGAGCTGGTCAATTTCCTGCCTAATTAGTTTTAGTTGAGTCGCCATTTAGTTTTCTGTAAATTAAGGCTTGGTCGATTTGAGTGACATAAACATAGTCTTTGGTAATTTTTTCTTTCAAGCCGGGAAAGGGTCGCTCCTCATAAGTCGGAATGATTACTACCTTTGGCGGGTTAAGTTCAAGGGCGTTTAAAGTTTCCTGGTAGCCGTCAAAATCAACGATGTGATAGGCCACGGTGTAGCGGCCCGGGGGCAGGCGGCGGGCCAAGGCGTAAACCATTGGTTCATCACCCCAGATAAAGACTCGGTCGGAAGATAAAGTGGTTTGTTTTAAATAGTCAGCCAAAGCATAGGTTTGAGGGACGCGCTCATCAAAGTAGCGCCAGTAGGCCAAGCGCTCTCTTTGACCAAAAGCATAGCTTAGGAAATTTTGATAATAGTCTAAAACCGGATATTGCCAAAAACCGACGGCAAGATAGGAGGCGACGGCGACAAAACCCAAAGCGACCAGAATTTTTTTAATCCGCCAACTGGCGGACCACCACCAGCCTAGTAAAATTGCCGCCGGGATTGCCGGTTGAATCAGGTAGTGAGGATAGGGCCGGGCGGATAATAAGGCGCCGAAAAGAGCCAATAAAAACCAAGCTACAATTAATTTAAATTTTGCCTCCAGTCGCCATTTTGCCGCCAATATCCAAAAGACAATTAAGCCGATGGTTAATCCCGCCGCTCTTAAAAGTAAGCCCTGATTGCTGCCGCCCCAGGATGACAAATAGCCGACGTTTTGCAATAGCGCCGATCTTAAATAAGGCGTAAAACCGCCAACGACGGCGTAATAAACCAGGGTGAGTAAAATTGGTACGATCAAGCCGACTGCAGCCAGTGTTTTTGCGGGTAAACCCTTAAGCGAAGCCCAAGCAGCGGCAAAGTCAAACGCGGCCGGGACCTTAAACAGGGCAGATAATGAAAACCAAACACCGGCTTTAAACCGTTGTTTGCCGGTTAGTACCAGCCACATGCCGATTAAGGTTGGCAAAGCCATAAAGATTTCAGCATTGGCAATATTGCCTTCAAAGACGGTGGTCAAGCCAACCAGAGCCAAGGTGGCGATGTACCAAGCGCGGGGTGATTTTGGCAGCAACCACTGCATCAATTTAAAAAACAAAACCACCGTTGCCCCAAACCAAATGGTTAGAATCAGTCGAAAATAAAAAACATTGCCGGCAATGGCGGCAAGAAGGTATAAAAGCGGCGGTTTGTTGTCATGTAAGTCCCGGTACCAAAC
>DATEUG010000107.1:0-3475 GCA_035283225.1 Patescibacteria group bacterium
CAACCCTAAAAGCCCCCAATCTTATCTTAACCACCCCCTAGAAACCATGGATGTTAACTCAATCGGCAGCCGGCGGCTGTTGAGGCTGGCCCGCAAAAAAAATGCCAAGTTTTTATATGCTTCTACCTCTGAAGTTTACGGCAATCCAGATGTCCACCCCCAAACCGAAAGTTACTGGGGTTATGTCAATCCTAACGGCTTACGGTCCTGCTATGACGAAAGCAAACGCTTTGGCGAGAGCTTAACCATGGTTTATGTCAGGCGCTTTAAGCTGGATGGCCGGATTATCCGGATTTTTAACACTTACGGCCCAAGGATGGACTTAAAAGACGGCCGGGCGATTGTTAACCTGGCGGTTCAGGCCTTAACCAACAAACCTTTAACAGTTTATGGCCGGGGCAACCAAACCCGGAGTTTTTGCTATGTTTCCGATATGGTTACCGGTATTAAAAAAGCCATGTTTGCTCCCCGTACCCGCGGCCAGGTGATTAATCTTGGTAACCCCGATGAGTTAACTATTTTGCAGCTGGCTAAAAAAATCCAGCGGGTGACCAAGACTGATTCAAAAATAGTCCATGAAGATCTGCCCGAGGACGATCCGGATAAGAGACGGCCGGATATAACCCGGGCTAAAAAACTCCTTTCCTGGCAGCCAAAAGTTAATTTTACCGAAGGTTTGAAAAAAACACTTACTTATTTTGAAGCTGAATTAAAAAAACTGCCCTGATATGGCAAAGACCATTTTGGTCACCGGACACGCCGGGTTTATCGGTTCCCATTTGACCGCCAAGTTACTTGAGGTCGGAAATAAGGTTGTCGGGGTAGATAACTATAACGACTTTTATTCCCCTACCCGAAAACGAGCCAATGTGGCGCCGTTTCTTAAAAATCCCAAATTCAAACAGTACGAACTGGATATTTTGGATGCTGACGGTTTAAAGCGGGTGTTTGAGGATCAAAATATTGATACTGTTGTTCATTTAGCTGCCAGAGCCGGAGTCAGACCGTCAATCGCCAATCCCAGTCTTTATGAAGAGGTAAACGTCAAAGGCACTCTAAATATTTTAGAAACCATGCGTGTGTTTGCCGTCAAACATTTAGTTTTTGGCTCTTCCTCCAGCGTTTACGGCAATCAAACCAAAGTACCGTTTACCGAAACCGATCCGGTCAACCAACCGGTCAGTCCTTATGCTGCCACCAAAAAAGCGGCCGAGATGCTTGGTTATACCTACAGTTACCTCCATCAGCTTCAAACCACCTGCCTAAGGTTTTTTACTGTTTATGGGCCGGCGGGTAGACCGGATATGGCACCCTATCTTTTTACCCAAAAAATTCTTAAAGGCGAGTCGATTATCCGCTACGGCGATGGTTCAAGTTCCCGCGACTACACTTATGTTGATGACATTGTTAGCGGTATTACCGCCGCAGTCGATAAACCCCTAGATTTTGAAGTGATTAACCTGGGTAACCATCAACCGGTGACCTTAAATGACTTTATTGCCTTAATCGAGCGCCTCACCGGCAAAAAAGCCGTCATTGAAGAGGCGCCCCGCAACCCTGCCGATGTTTTAACCACTTATGCCGACATCGCCAAAGCCAAGAAATTGTTAAGCTGGGAGCCAAAAACAAAACTTGAAGACGGAATGAAGCAGTTTATTGATTGGTTTAAACAGTCAGCCTAATACTTCAGGTAGTTCTTCCGGCTTCATTTCAATTCCCCGCTGCCAGAATTTAAACTTCTTTAACCGATCTACCACTTGCCAGCTGTTCAGCCAGCCAGATCGTCTTAAGTGGGTCAGGTGCAGATACCAGGTGTCGACAAACTCCAAACTTTCCGGCATATCCTGAAGAGCGCGGCCGCCGACAGTGTAGGTTTCCAGAGGGTACTGGCCGATCACTTTAAGATCGGCCACTTTTTTAATTGCCCGGATATTTAAATGTCCCCGCCATGGCCCGATTTGGTAATGGCCTTTTCCATCCGGCAAATAATGGTAAATGTCGCTAACGGCATTCCGGGTGCGGTTAACCAGAGCCAAAGTTTGCGGCTTAGCTTGCTCTGCTGCTTTAATTAATTGAAGCAGGTTTTTTTTTGGCCAGACTTCATCACCGTCCAAAAGCAAAAACCAGTCGGTATGAGTTTGGTAAATTTGTTCGTTTCTTAGCTCAACCAGGCGTTGTCGATCAACCGGACCGCACTGCTTAAACTCAATTTTAGGTGACTCTATCGACTTAATTAATTCAATGGTTTTATCGGTTGAGCCGGTATCCCAGACCAACAGCCTGTCAACCTGGTTAATCACTGACAGTAACGCCGGCTTAATCCAGTTTTCTTCGTTTTTGACAATGGTATGGCTAGTGATTGGAAACATCGTTTAAACGATACAATCTGATGCTGGATTTATTTTCTGGTCGGGCAAATTCCTTAATTAATTCACCGGAAAAGCCTTCCGGAAGCTGATCGGCAATATTTAAAGCCAAGTAAGCCGACGGACTGGCGGGCAGACTTTTGCTTAACCGGCCGTCATCGGTTAGAGGAACAATTGTGAATGGGTGCTCAGGCCATAAATAGTTAACCCCGGATCTGACTAAATCATTGCTTTCGGTAATTAAATATTGGGGCGAGTCAAAACGCAAATAATCAGTCAACTCTCTTAAACCATATCCAGACGGCCAGCCGGTGACATATTGCCAGCGTTCAATTTCGGGCAAGTCGGCGGCGGGCAAATTGGTGATTAGCTGGTAATCAAACCAAAAACCAGGCAGGAAGAAAATGAGCACTCCCGGCAGTAAAAACTTAGGCAGGTGCTCCCGTAAATAATTTAAACCGACACCGGCTAGTGTTAACTCAAAGATTATTGCCGGTAGTAAGTAGCGGGGAAATAAAATTTTAGCGGTCATTACCAATAGCACCCAGGTCGGCAGGATCAGAAACATCGTAAGCCAAAATTTCTTTTTTTCTTTAAGATAGAGCCAAACTCCGCCCAAGGCCATTAAAGTTAATACCGGCCAGGTAGTGTACTGATAAGTCCAGTTAAGCATTTGGTTTAAATTGTCCGCCGTTAAACTACCCCAGCCAGAAAGCGGCAGGGAAAAGACCTGGCCTTTGTTCAAGACTGCCGGCAGAAAACCCAGGAAATAATAAAAGGCCGCCGGAATTAAAGTTAATAAGCCGGCAGCAAAATCATGGATTTTCAGCTTGGGCCGGAAATATAAATAAGCTAAAGCCACAGAAATCGGCAAGACTATTGCAGAAGTTTTAGACATTAAGCCAATAATTAAACCAGCTGCAATTAAATAGACACCATTCATCTTTTTGGCTTTTAGCCTTAATCCTAAGCCGTAAAAAGTCAGCGCCGCAGCCAGACTCACCAAGGCATCACCCCTCAAACCCAAACGGTCATGAAGCAAAATTATTGGCGACAACCAAACTACCGCTAGGGTGAAAAGCGCCGTCCGCCGGTCAAACCAGGTTTTT
>DATEUG010000108.1:0-4751 GCA_035283225.1 Patescibacteria group bacterium
CAGCAGGGGTATGTGTTGCGCCGCTTAATTCGCCGCTCGGCAATGAAAATGCGGCAATTAAAAGGTACGCTTGATCCGGCTGATTTTCCCAAAGAGTTTTTTAGTGAGGTGGCAAAATTTAAAATAAATCTGGACAAAGGCTTAAAAGAGTTTGAAAAACTAGACGCTGATCAAATGACCGAGCTAAGCGCCTTTAATTTACTGCAAACATACGGTTTCCCGTTTGAAATTACGGCTGAGCTGTTTGAGCAAAAAGGATATACCTTAGACAGGAAAAAATTTGACCAAATTTTTACTGACCACCAAAAACTTTCCAGGACAGCGTCAGCAGGAATGTTTAAAGGAGGATTAGCCGACCATTCGGAGGCAGTAGTTAAACTCCACACTGCCACCCATCTGCTTCATGCTTCACTAAGAAAAGTTTTGGGCCCTCATGTCCGGCAGGAGGGCAGCAACATTACCAGCGAACGCTTGCGCTTTGACTTTAGTCACCCCCAGGCATTAACGGCTCAAGAAATTGCCTCAGTCGAAAAGTTAATTAATCAAAAAATCAAAGAGGATTTGCCGGTAGTGAAAATGATTGAGGATAAAGATAAAGCCTTAAAATCAGGGGCGATGGCTTTTTTCAGGGAGACGTATCCGGACAAAGTTTCGGTTTACACCATTGCCGACTTTAGTAAAGAAATTTGCGGCGGTCCCCACGTTGCCTCGACAGGCCAAATAGGCAATGTTAAGATTATTAAAGACGAAGCTACCGGCGCTGGCAAGCGCAGGCTTTATGCTGTCATAAATTATGGAAATAAAAAACATCTTCAAAAGACTCAAGCCGGCCAATCAAGTCGCTGAGCATTTTTTTGCGGTTGAGTTGACTGACGACACAGTTAAGACTGCCGTTTGGACGGTAGTTGAGGGTCAGACAAAAGTAGTGGCTGTTGGTCCGTTAAAAACCTGGGACGGAAAAAGTCAAGAGGCCCTCCTGGCCGCGGTTGATCAATCGATTTCGGCAGCCTCGGAAAAGTTAAGCAGTGAACCAACCGGGGTAATTTTTGGCCTGCCGGAAAGCTGGTCAGATGAAGCCGGAGTGGTGGCTGCAAAAAAACCATTGTTAAAACATGTTTGCGACCAGCTAGAATTAAGACCTTTAGGGTTTGTGGTGACCGACACGGCTTTAATGGCCTACTTAAAAATTGAAGAGGGAACCCCACCCAATGCTATTTTTCTTCAGCTTGGTTCAACCGATTTGGGAGTTAATTTGGTAAAAATGGGCAAGAGTTTAGGCAGTCAACTGGTGGGTCGAAGTGAAGACTTGGCGGCCGACGTTGAAGAAGGCTTGTCGCGCTTTGACAAGGTTGACGCTTTGCCGGCTCGAATGATTCTTTATAATGGTCATACTGATTTTGAAGAGGCCAAGCAGCAGTTAATTTCTTATTCCTGGGAAGAAAAGCTGCCGTTTATTCATTTTCCTAAAGTTGAGTCTTTAAGCTCAGAGACAACGATTCGGGCCCTGGCTTTGGCTGGCGGCAGCGAAGTGGCCAAGTCTTTAGGTTTGGAAGTTAAACCGCAGGAGAAATCACCAGCCTTGACCGCTGCCGCCTCACTTGGGTTTGTGAGCGGGGAAGATATTGCTGATAAAACTTTAGCGTCGGAGCCGAAGCTAGAACCAGAATTGGAGTTAGAACCAGCGCCGGAACCAGAGCCAGAAAAGGAACCGGTTTCGCCCTCAATTTCCCCACTTCAATTAATTAAACAAAAAGCCGGTAGCAGCCTGGCGATGTTAACACCAACAATTAAAAGGCTATTGGGCTTTTTTGGTTCAGGCAACAAATTGGCATTAATTGGCGGCAGTCTGGTATTACTACTGGCGGTACTGATCGGTCTTTACTGGTATGTACCCAAAGCGACGGTAACCTTGGTAGTTGAAGCCAGGACAGTAGAGGAAAGCTTGACCGCCACAGTTGACCCTCAAGCTCAAACCTTAGATATTGCCAATAATGTTTTACCTGGACAACCGGTTGAAGTTAATGTGACCGGCGAAAAAACACTGCCGACAACCGGGACGGCGATTGTCGGCGACCCGGCTAAGGGAGAGGTAACCGTTTACAACAAAACCAATCAAAGCAAAACTTTTACATCAGGGGCGATTTTAGTCGGGCCAAACAATCTTACTTTTTTACTAGACGAGGAAACAACGGTTGCTTCTAGTTCGGCCGCTACCGAAGGGATTACTTTTGGAAAAGCGACAGCCAATGTTACTGCCGAAGCGATCGGCCCGGACGGAAATTTAGCAGCTGAAACAGAATTAAGTTTCCAGCAGCTTGCCGACGATGATTATTCAGCCAAGGTTAATGCCGGTTTAGTCGGAGGAACAGCCAGAGAGGTTAAGGCCGTGAGTGAAAAAGATCAAGCAGATTTGAGCTCGACGCTAGCTGCGGATTTGCAGCTTAAAGCCCAAGAGCAGCTCCAAACAAACCTGGGGACCGATCGAGCCTTAATCCCGATTGCCAGCGAAGATGTTTTAACCGATCAGGCCTTTAATCATGATGAGGGTGAGGAGGCTGACAGTTTACAGCTTGAAGCCAGGTTAAGTTATGCCGGCCTAAGCTATTCAAAAACAGAGCTTAATTTGCTTTTGCAAAATACCATTAAAGCCAAAATCCCAGACGACTTCCAGTTGTCTGAATCAAGCGAAGTTGACCTCAAACTAAGCCAATTAGACGGAGCCGGGAAAGCAACCGTGCCGGTTAGCTTTAAAGCTAAACTGATTCCTAAGCTGGACTTTGCGGCGATTAAAAACAGTCTTAAGGGTAAGCGGACCAATCGGGTGGAAGAGTATTTGGCAACTTTACCCAGCTTTGTCAGGGCCGAGATTAAGATTAAACCCAATCTGCCCAGTTGGTTAAAAACATTGCCCCGGGTGGCAAAAAACATCAATTTAGATGTTCAGATTGAGGAGTAATTTTCAATGAGCAGTTACACCTATGTTAAAGCCCCTCCGATTGACCCCCGCCGTTGGCAGCAGCAGGCGGCCACCAACCGCTGGCTGGACAAGCTGAGAAGCTTGATGCCGACAATTATGATTACTCTTGGAGCGAGTTTACTTATTTCTATTGGTTATCCGATTGCCAGCTATGAGTTAACTGTTGCCAGGAAAATCAAAAAACCGTCGATTTTAAGCCCGGTTGTAAATAACGATTTAACCTTAAGCGAAAGCGGTGTTGATCCGGTCTTGGCCCAACAGCAGTCACTGCCTGAAAATACGGTCGCTGACTATACCAAATTATCGAGCTGGTTTAATTTTTCCCGGCCGCAAAACATTATTTCTTCCAATATTACCAATTACACTATAACGATTCCCAAGTTAAGAATTAAAGATGCCGTGGTGACTATTGGCGGTGATGATTTAAATAAAAGCTTAATTCATTACGGCGGGACCGCCAATCCGGGCGAGCCTGGTAGTCCGGTGATTTTCGGCCACTCGATTCTGCCCCAGTTTTATAACCCCAAATCCTACACCAGTATTTTCTCTCTCTTACCCTCACTTGATAAGGGTGACGAAATTATCGTTAACTTTGACGGCATTACCTACAAGTATGTTGTTTATGACTATTATGAAGTTGGCCCAGACGATATTGATATTTTAGAGCAGCAGTATGACCGTAAAGGTCTAACTTTAGTCACTTGTGTTCCCCCTGGTACCTACTGGAGAAGAGGGATTATTAAGGCCAGACTGTCTAACTAATGAAGGTTTTGGCTTTAGACTTTGGCTTAAAACACATCGGTTTGGCCCTGGCCGAAGGACCGCTGGCTGCCCCCCTGGGACAGACAAAATTTAAATCAACAGAAAAATTGCTTGAGCTGATTGCAAAGCAGGAAGTTGAATTAGTGGTTTTGGGTTTGCCTGAAGGCAGGCTTGCCGTTCAGGTGAAGGATTTGGGCGGTCAGATTCAAAACGCTTTAAAGTTACCGGTGGTTTACCAGGATGAAACCTTGTCGACTCAGGCAGCGAAGGCTAAGATGCTGGCTGCCGGTATGCCTCAAAAGAAGCGAAGAAGTGACCACGCTGCTTCGGCGACAGTGATTTTACAGACATGGCTTGATGATCATAGCTGATATTTGGTATAGTCTTTTAAGCTATGTTTAAAAATGTCATTGCTCCGGTTCAGGCTTGGCTTTTATCCCGCGGCCAGTGCGTTGGTTGCGGCACGCCTTTATCTAAGGGTAAAAACGAATCATTTAAAAAAGGCGTGGAAAAAGTGACTTGCCAGTGCGGCCGGATTTTCATTCATGATTTAACCAAACATCATTATCGCCGTGCGCTTTTTGAAGAAGTTTAGCCTTCTATTATTGCTGTTGTTAGTTTTGCCCGTTGCCACTTATGGTTGGTATCGTTGGCAGCTTACTCCGGTTAACCAGAAGAACGCAGAGGAAACAATTTTTGTGGTGCCCCAAGGTCAAAATGCCACCGCCATTGGTAAGCGGTTGCAGCAAGAGGGCTTTATTAAAAGCAGTCTGGTTTTTAAGCTGGTTTTAAATCGGTTGGGCTATGAAAGTCGCTTGCAAGCCGGCAGCTTCAGGTTATCTCAGTCGATGGACTTAAACACCATTGTTGAATCTTTAACCCACGGCAGCTTAGATTTTTGGATTACTTTTCGTGAAGGATTAAGAGTGGAAGAGTATGCCGAGATTCTGGCGGAAAAATCTGATATTGACGCGATCGAGTTTATTCTGGCAGCCAAACCGTTTGAGGGGCA
>DATEUG010000109.1:0-3785 GCA_035283225.1 Patescibacteria group bacterium
CTTAAAAGAGCTAAACCCGGTGGGGAGCATCTTTTGCTATAATTAATTTATGAAGCATTTGTTGTCAGCAGTGGTTTTGGGCTTGGCGATAATTATTGCCGCTAAAATCACTACTCAACCGGTTCAGCCGGCCATGATTACCGTTACCGGTCAAGCAGAGGTGGACACCTTGCCCCAATTGGCTAATTTCAACGCTTCGGTGTCTGAATTTAATGCCGACAAAGAGACAGCGGTTAATCAGGTTAATACGGCCATGGATAAATTAATTACCGCGGTGAAAAATTTCGGCATTGCTGATGCCGACATTACCACTCAGCAAGTCTCAGTTTATGAGATTGATGGCGGTCCGGAAATTATGATTTACCCGCCAAGGCCCCGAGCGGAGTCGAGGGGTTGGCAAGCCAGTAACTCAATTGAAATTACTTTAAGAGACATTGAAAAAGCTTCAGCCTTAACAGATTTACTTCAAGGTAGCGGAGCCACCAGTGTTAACGGTCCTAACTTTACTATGGATGACACTGCTGATTTAGAGATTCAACTGCTAACTGAAGCCATTGCCGATGCCCGGGAAAAGGCTCAAACTACCGCCTCTGCGGCCGGCAGGAGATTGGGTAAAGTGATTACTGTTTCCGAGTCCGGCAACGTCATGCCGCTTTATTACCGGGGCATGGAAGCGGTCGGCTCGGCTGATGTTGGTGTGCCGGCGCCGATTGAACCCGGCACCCAAACTACCAGTAAAACTGTTACAGTTGTTTTTGAATTGAAGTAAGCCTTAAGCTAAGATATATCCATGGCAGCTAGGGTGCTGGCTTTTTTATTAAGCCTGTCAGTTTTATTTAACCTTTATCTTTGGCAGCGGCCGGTGACAGGACAGGGAATTAAAGTTTTGGCTGTTCTTGACGGCGACACGGTGGTATTGGATGGTCAAGTGAGGATGAGATTGCGGCACGTTGACGCGCCGGAACTAGGAAACTGCGGCGGGTCAGAAGCCAAAGATTTATTAACCAGTCTTCTTGAAGGAAAGTCGGTTCAGGTTAAAGAAGAAATTATGGATACTTACGGCCGGCCGCTGGCGCTTTTATACCTTAATGACACTTTAATTAACCAAAGCCTGCTTGAGTCCGGTTGGGTTCGCTACCATCATGACACCAGCTCGGTTGAAGGAACACTTAAAGCGATTGGCAAAGAGATGAAAGACAATAAAATCGGCATTTTCAGTCAGTTGTGTCTGCAAATTTCAAATCCGGACAACCCCGACTGCAACATTAAGGGCAATATTGATCAACAGGGAGACATAAAAAGATATTATTATCCCGGTTGTGTCCAATACGACTACACTTTGGTAGAAAAAGATTTAGGCGAGCAGTGGTTTTGCACTCAAAAAGAAGCTCAAGTTGCCGGTTACGCCAAAGCGGCTACTTGCCGTTGACCTCTTTCTTGTAAAAGGCACAGTAAATATTATGACAATAAAGTACCGTTCTCGTTTTGTCGGCAACAAGATTGGCATATCCTTCTATGGATTTCTCACATCTTTGTTCAGACGCAATACCACTTCCTTTTACCGGAAAAAACGGATATTTAATGTCAACAGGAAAACGCATTTCAGCGTCACAATTTTGAGCTAGTGTATTTTGTTGTTCAACCATTTGGTCGGGGTGAGTGGACTTGAACCACCGAAACCTCTCGCACCCCATGCGAGCGCTCTAGCCAACTGAGCTACACCCCGGTTTGGACAGACCAATTTTAACATACAATCTACCCCTTGACACTTTCGGGTTTTATTTGTTTTAATAAATTATGGAGCTAGAGGTAACTTGCGATTGGTGTGGCAAAGAATTTGATCGGGAAGTCCGCCGAATAAATGAAGCCGGATCGAGAGATTGGAAACAATACTGCTCTCCTGAATGTTTAAGAAAAAGCAAATTAAATGGCAAAGACTTAATTTGCGATAATTCCGAGTGTAATAAAAAATTTTACCGGCCTAAAAGAGATTTTGATATAGCTACTCGCCATTTTTGTTCACATAGCTGCAGGGCAAGGGTTTTGAATTTAGAAAAGGGTATAAAAAATATGAAAAAGTGTTTAAATTCTGATTGTAAAGAAAAAGTTTTGAGTTTCAAGAAATTTTGTTCTAATGAATGCTTTCAGCAATATCGAAAGATTAACTTTAATCCTCATTATAAAGAAAGAGTTCTTAGTGCTATTAAACAATTCGTTAAGGAAAATGACAGAATTCCTTTTAAGCAGGAAATGATGAAATTTTATCATCCCGCTCGATTCGTTTTCGGTACCTGGAACAAAGCTGTCGAGGCAGCAGGATTTACGCCTAATCAATTGAAGTTTACTCATAAGTATTCCGCTAATGATGGACACATTTGTGACTCTTTGGCGGAAAAAATCATTGACGATTGGTTGACAGCCAGAAAAATAAAACACTTGTTTCATGAAGCCTATCCTTATGCCGGAAATTTTAAGTCAGACTTTAAAGTTGGTGACTATTGGATAGAATTTTTCGGATTAGCCGGTCAGCACAAACGATATGATGAATTAAAAACAGAAAAATTAAGAATTATTAAGAAAAATAAGCTGCATTTAATCTCTATTTACCCAAAAGATTTGTTTCCTAAATCGAAATTAAACCAATTATTAAGTTGTTTATTGGCAAATTAAAACATTTTTGCTAGACTGAAAGAGATATATGGCGACAGATCCTAAACTTCAGGCAATTAAAGTGGCGATGGAACAGATTCAAAAGGAGTATGGGGCCGGGGCAATCATGAAATTGGGAGATAAAGGCCATCAGGAAATTGCCGTTATCCCCACCGGTTCGATCGCTTTAGATCTGGCTTTGGGTGTTGGCGGACTGCCGCGGGGCAGGATTAGTGAAATTTTCGGCCCGGAAGCCTCCGGTAAAACTACTTTATGTCTCCATGTTATTGCTGAAGCCCAAAAAAGAGGAGGAAATGTCGCTTTTATTGACGCCGAGCACGCCCTTGACCCCCAGCGGGCCCAGGTGATCGGCGTTAACCTCGACGAACTCTTAATTTCCCAACCCGATACCGGTGAACAGGCTTTGGAAATCACCGAAACTTTAATCCGCTCCGGCGCCGTTGATGTCATTTGCGTTGACTCGGTGGCCGCTTTAGTGCCTAAAGCGGAAATTGAGGGTGAAATGGGTGACGCGATGATGGGCATGCAGGCCAGGTTAATGAGCCAGGCGATGAGAAAATTAACTTCGGCGATTGCCAAAAGCAAAGCGGTGGTAATTTTTACTAATCAGTTAAGGATGAAGATTGGTGTTATGTTTGGCAACCCGGAAACTACCACCGGCGGCAAGGCTTTAAAATTTTACGCCTCAATTAGACTTGATTGCCGGAAAATCGGCAACTTGCAGGAAGGCGACACGATTATCGGTTCCCGGCACAGGATTAAAGTGGTTAAAAACAAGGTCGCCCCGCCTTTTAGGGTGGCTGAAATCGATATCTTAAACGACGAAGGTATTTCTAAATACGGCGGCTTGATTGACGTCGGCGTGGAAAAAGGGGTGATTAATAAATCCGGCAGCTTTTTCAAGTACGGCGAGGAAGTTATCGGTCAGGGCAAAGAAGCAGCCCGAATTTACTTAAAAGAAAATCATAAACTGGCCAAAGAAATTGAGGCCGAGATTTTCAAGAAAGTGAAAGCAGCCGAAGTTGCCGTTACTGCTCCTCGTGGCCGTGGCCGCCCGCCCAAAAAAGAGTGAAAGTTTTTAGCTTAGAAGATCTTCAAGTCAAAGCCTTAAATCT
>DATEUG010000110.1:0-5860 GCA_035283225.1 Patescibacteria group bacterium
AGTTGGGCGCCGCCGCCGGTAACCACAACCTGGTCTAACTTTTTATTAAACCCCTGCTGGTTAAGAAAAATTATCGCTTTATTAATTTGATCAATCACCGCATCGATTAAAGGCGATAAAAGCAGGGCCACTTTACCCTCCAATAAATCGGTCCTCAATCCGTAAGTTTTTTTGTACTCTTCTGCCTGGGCTTCAGATAAAGACAATTCATTCATTAAAACCTTAGTTAAAGCTAAGCTGCCCGAAGCCAGCGAGTACAAAAACAAACAGCTGCCTTTATCCATAATCATCATGTCGGAAGAATTATGCCCCAAGTGCAAAATCAGCTGGGTTTTACCCCGATCGACAAACAGCCGCTGGAGACAAAACAGCTCGGTTTCCAAACTTTTCGGAATCAAACCGGCTTGATCAATCAAAGCGGTCAAACGGTTTAATCTTTCTTTAGTCACGGCAATTAAAACCACCCTCATGGTTTTAGCCTCCAGGTTGTCGTCTGATAAAACCTGGTGATAAAGCTCCACTTGATCCAAGGGTACCGGCACATACTGCTCCGCTTCGTAGGGGAGAGAAGAGGCTAGTTCAGCTTCAGACAATTTGGGTACCTGAATTATCCGGGTATAAACATCGCTTTCCTGAAGAGCCAAGTTGACCTCAGCTCCGGGCTTAATCCCGGCCGTCTTAACCGTTTCTTTAATCACTCCGGCTAAATCTTTGCCGGCAAGGGACTGGTGGGCATAATGAATCAGTTTAAAACCCTCCTTGGTCGGCTCAACCTGGAGTGCCTTAACCTGAAAAGAACCAATGTCTAAACCAAAAGCAGCCATGGGCAGGTAGAGTTATTCATTTGGTTAAATTCGTCCCCGAAAACAAGACATAATCAAAAACAGCCGGCGCGCCCGGTTCAGTCCGGGTCACTTCGATCGCTTTAGTTGCCAAAGATTGATCGTTGGTGCCTACCTGAGCGGAAGAGGCAATCTCATAACCCTGAATCGGCAGGGGGGCGTTCCCGGTGACAAGTAAACTCGTCTGGTTATACACCGGCCGAATCCGCATTAACTCATCACCGGCTTCAATATCGACCTCAACCTTTTTTAAATAACCGGCGTCGCCGCTTAAAGCGGCCGCTGCCATACCGTTATCGAATACCCCGCAGGCATTGTAGGCCAAATTGCGTTGACTATAGCCGTAAGCCGTTCCTTTAATAATAGTCAAAACCAGGGAGGCGGGCGTGACGGCCTCACTGGAACAGCCCGGATTTTCAATATTGCTGTCAGCCTTAACCCAGTTAATCGTGACGCTGGTTAAACCAGGGTCGTGATTGGCTAAATTAACCTGGACGGTGTCGTTTTCCTGATAAGTGGCCTGAATCTCGTTTGCCGGGTTCACCTCGTAAGTGCCGCTGACGTCATCACTTAAGCCGCCGATTTCCTGGGAACCAGCGCCGGCAACTATCGACAGTTTCTGTAAAGCCGCCTCAATGCCGGCTTCGGCAGCATTAAAGGCCCGGGCCGACTCTTGTTCCTGTCTGGCAATTCTTACATCAGTGGTGGCCTGGGAAATAATCGATAAGCCAAAACCCAAAGCCACAGCAATCACCAATAAAACAGTTAAGGCAGCCTGGCCACTTTTCATAGGTTAATGTTATTACAATTAAATTACTGTTGTCTAGTGGCCACTGAGGTAGCAAACTCCTGGCTTAATTTTTCAGCAACCTGGGCTCCGACGGCTTGGCCGGCGGTGAGGGTAAACCTGACGCTGACCACTTGATTGCCTAAATAGCTCTGATAGCAGCTGGCAGAAAAATCCGAAGCGCTTGAGACGTTCCCGGTCAAAAAATAACTGCTGTCAGAGGCCACCCGGACTATGCCGCCGTCGTCAACCAGGGAAAAGGTAATTTGGGCTCCGGTCGGAGCAGTCACTACCAAACCATCACTGCAGTCGACCGCGGTACTGTTTCTGATTGTCCCGGCAATGGTATTTAAGGCGTAATCTCCATCCTGATGCACCCGTTGGATTAATTGGGCTTTATTGCCGCCGCGCAAAGTGGCCAAAAAAATTGAAATAATCGTTAAAGCAAAAAGAGTCATTAAACCGGCAACGGTGATTATCTCAATCAGGGTAAAACCCTGCCTGCCGGCAGGCACGGCTTTTATCTTTCCCATCGGGTTAAGCGCGATATTTGCTGATTGGTTTTTACTTGGCCGCCTTCCTGCCAGTTAACGGTAACAGTCACGTTAACGGTATCAATCGCCTCTAAACTACTACTAATAGTCACACAGCGGCTAAAAACACCGTTAATTTGATAACTGTCGGAATCGCAATCAACACTTAAACCATCTTCCACCTGCCAGTTTTGGGGCAAATCGTAAGCGTCAATCCTGGCCGAACCGCTTAAACCGCTAAAACTAAAGTCTCTCATTGCCCGCATTAACTCGACTCCCGATTGAGCCAAAGCTAAGGCTTGATTATTGTTTTTAGCCAGCCGGCTGTTTCTAACCGACAAAGACACTAAAGCCAGTAACGCCACTAAAAGTAAACTCATCATCCCCAAAGCCACAATTAGCTCGATTAATGATTGGCCCGGTTTTTGCCTCATAAGGCCCGGCCCCGGATCACTCCGCCGGTTTCAACCACTACTTGGTAGCTAAAATTGCCGGCGGTGGTGGTTAAAATTATCGTTTGCGCCCCAGTAACCCCTTGTCTTAAAACCTCAAAATCAATCTGGCTGATAAGGGGCTGAAACTTAATTCCTTTATCCAGCTGGTAAGAAATGGCATCTGGACTGAAATCGCTGCAGCGGGCCTGGACCAAATAAGTTTGGTCATCGCCTCCGGCAGTCACCTGAAAAGATTCAAGCGTGCCGCTGCATCCCTCCGGTTTTTCTCCGGACAAAGCCTTTCTTTGAACCAATTTTAAGTTGCTTTCTAAGCCTAACCCGGATTGCTTTAAACCCTCTTTTTCGCCAATTCCTCGGTAAGCAGCTAAACCGCCAGCAGTTAAAATTGCGCCAATGGCCACCACCACCATCAGCTCAATGAAGGTGAAACCTTTCATTATTTGGGGTTTTGAAGCTGGTAGTTACAGCTCACATCAGTGCCGCAACTGGCTCCCGCAGGTTCGCAAACACCGGTAGTAGTGACCTCAAGTGAGGCACACAAGGTGTAAGTCACCCCGTCGCTGGTGTAGTAATAAGTAAAATCACTCTTTGGGTCGGTGGGAACTGTTTCCATGTAAATATTACCGGTTGAACCAATTATCTCCTGGTCGTTAATAATATCGCTAATCGGATAGCCGGTTTCATCAGAACGATATAGTTCCAAAGCCGCCCGAATCTGCTCCAGATCAGCCTGTCTGCGACCGTCTCTTGCTTTTTGGTTAGCTACCCTGAAATTAGTCGCCCCGACAGCAATCAAAATCCCGATAATGGAAATGGTAACTAAGAGTTCTAGTAAGGTAAAACCTTTATGTTTCATTGTTGGTTAGCGACACAAAAATAGTTAGCGTTAATTGCAAAAGTACAAACGCCGGCCGACCCTAAATCACTGGCATTCCCGGTGCCGACACTTTCTAGCGTAGCACACAGGCAGTAGCCGTCTTCAGCGGCAGTCGCCGAATAGGCGTAAACGCTACCTGGTTTAGGATCAGCTGGGATTAAATTCATAGTCGTCTGACCACCCTCGCAGTCTAAGACTGAACCTGAAGACAGATTGGCAGGATAATCGCTATCTAGGGCATAACACTGTTCTAGTGACTTCTGGATCGCTATCATGTCTTCCCGGCGGCGCGTATCCCTGCCCTTCTTTTGAGCGGTGGAAAAACTGACTGAACCAATACCGACTAAAATGCCGATAATGGAAATGGTGACTAACAGTTCAAGTAAGGTAAAACCTTGTTTCATAATAACTTAAAGTACCATTGCCAAATGGGCCAGCCGAACAACTTGGCGATTAGCATCCCCAGCAGTAAAAACGGCCCAAAGGCAACTTTAGTTTTTAAACTTTTTCCTCTAGCAATTATCAGTATCACACCCCAAAGTGCCCCTGTCAAGAAAGCCACAAAATAGGCAATGATTATCTGCGGCCAGCCTAAAACTAAACCCATTAAAAGTCCCAGCCTAATATCACCCTCGCCCATGCCGCGGCCCCGCGTTAGCTTCCACAGTAACCACAAAAAGGCGGCGGAAATAATTCCTACTGGCACCACCTGCCATTGACCGGAAACTGGAAGCCGTAGCAAAGAAAGACCAATAAGCGGCAGTAAAATCTCGTCCGGAATCAGCATATATTTGAGGTCATAAACCGCAATTGCTAAAGAGCCGGCAAATAAAACCAACCAGTAGGCCAACAAGGCAAGGCTGTAAAATCCCTCGACCCTGCCAAAGAAGTTAAAGTTGACTTTTAAAAGCCAGTAAAGCCAAACAAACTGAATCCCGGTTAAAGCCTCAACGATGGGGTAGTCAATCGGAATCTGGCGCTGGCAATGACGGCATTTACCGGAGAGTATTAAAAAAGAGAGCAGGGGAATATTGTCATACCAGGCAATTGGTTTTTTGCAGTTATCGCAGTAAGACCGGCCCCGAAGCGGCGAATCACCAGTGCGAAGGCGATACAAAACCACATTTAAAAAACTGCCGGCACAAACACCTAAAACAAACAGCAATAAGTAGTCCATTGCCTAAAGATTATTCTTCAGGAATACAGACAAAGCAAGCAGTGTCTACGGTTGTCCAATCCGCTGGGGCAGTTAAGCATTCATCAATCGCGGTTGGCACCCCACCGGTGAAAGTCAAATCTTTTAAGGAAGTGTCAGCGTCCCCAGCCGTATCCCTGGTAGCCTTGGAAGCGGGGACAAAACAAACGCTAACCGACGGCTCATTCACTGCCTTGTAAATATACAATTTATCGATGACAACGGCCGTACTTTCAAAATACGTCCGCTTGCCGAATTGAGCCTTGAGTTCCTGAGTATTAACTAAATACCCATCATTGGCACAGCCACCGCTGTCTATTTGACTAGCGTCAAGGGCATCACCGCCGGCAGCATCATCTGTTTCATCGCCATCACCGCAAACACCCACTCCAATCATTTCCGCGCTGCCGGAAAAAGCCAGGTCAACGCTGGTGATGTGACTTAAATAATTATTCCAGGGGAACTTCTCATTCGAAGCAAAATAACGATCAATGGCGGTCAATAGTTGGGAGGCATCGGCCCGTTTACCGGCATCCCTGGCTTTATTAATCTGTTCAATCGGGTTTAAGGCAGATAAAACGGCAATGGCTAAAATACCAATCAGGGTAATAACAACCAGCAGTTCAATTAAAGTAAAACCGGAAAATCTTTTCATTTTTTTCCTTCCTAAAATTGACTGGTCAAGTTGTAAATGGGCAGGACTATGGCGATGACCAGAAATGCCACTCCCACTCCTAATACGATCATCATAAGAGGCTCAATTGCCGTTGTCAAGCCTTTTACGGCCTGTTCTGCTTCAGACTCAAAATAGCCGGAAACATTCATTAGCACCTCATCGACCTTGCCTGTTTCCTCTCCCACCGCAATCATTTGCCCCACAATTGGCGGAAACTCCTCATGGGCACCAATTGCCGCCGCCAAAGGCACGCCTTTTTCCACATCTCTGGCCGCCTGCTTGATCGAGCCGGAAAACAAAACATTGTCAGCCGTTCCCGAAACAATGTTTAAAGCTTCAATAATCGAAATCCCTGATTCTATTAAAAGTCCTAATGTCCGGGTGATTTCGGTTAAAATTATTTTGGTTTTTAATTTGCCCATGACCGGTATCTTTAGCAAATAGCGGTCAATGGTGGCCCGGCCGGAGGGGGTTTTTTTCCAAGTAATTAAAGCG
>DATEUG010000111.1:0-3369 GCA_035283225.1 Patescibacteria group bacterium
ACCTGATCAACAGTCATAAGTTGATTATACAGGCGATTTTGCTAGACTTAAACTATGTCTTACGGCGTGAGATCCTGGCGTCACCGGCTGTGGCGGATAAAACAACTTGCCTTTCGTTTTCGGGTAAGAAGCCGGGCCGACTTGGTCAGATTAATCGCCGTTTTAGGATTTTTTGGAGTTTTGGGAGCCAGTCTATTGGGGGTGGCTGCTTTTGCCTGGTATTCTCGGGATTTGCCCCAGCCGGATAAAATTGTCAGACACGAAGGCTTTGCCACAAAAATCAATGATCGAAACGGCGAGCTTTTGTATGATGTTTTTGCCGACCAGCGCCGCACCCCGGTCGAGCTAAACCAAATTCCGGATCAGCTGAAACAGGCTACCATTGCCGTTGAGGATAAAAACTTTTATTCCCATCAGGGTTTTGATCCTTGGGGTTGGGTCAGGGCGATTTTTAATACTGTCTTTCGATTTAGACGGTTAGCCGGCGGTTCAACTTTAACCCAACAGCTGGTTAAAAACGTTTTGTTGACTCCCCAGCGGGCTTTAAGCCGCAAGGTCAAGGAATTTGTTTTAGCGGTTCAAATAGAAAAGAAGTACACCAAGGACGAGATTTTGAAAATGTATCTGAATGAATCCCCTTACGGCGGTACGGCTTGGGGGGTGGCGGCTGCAGCTGAAACATATTTTGGCAAAGAAGTAAGTGATCTTAATTTGATCGAGTCAGCCATGTTAGCTGGCTTGCCCCAAGCACCTAGTCTCTACTCCCCTTTTGGCCAAAACAGTCAGGCCTATAAAGACAGGACGGCGGCAGTGCTAAGACGAATGGAGGAGGATGGTTATATCACTAAAGATCAGCAGGCCCAGGCCTTAAAAGATCTAGAAGCTTTAACTTTTGTTTCCCCTGACGCCGGCTTTAAGGCACCCCACTTTGTGATGTATGTCAGACAGCTCTTGATTGACCGGTATGGGGAGCGCTTGGTGGAGCAGGGCGGCTTAAAAGTTACCACCACCCTTGATTGGAAGCTGCAAGAGCAAGCCCAAGCGGTGGTAACTGAAGAAATTGCTAAAGTTGAAGACGTCCATATCACCAACGGCGCGGCCATGGCAGTTAATCCCCAAACCGGAGAAATATTGGCCATGGTTGGTTCGAAAAACTATTTTGACGAAGACTATGACGGCAAGGTGAACGTTAATTTATCTTCCCGACAACCCGGTTCCGCCATTAAGCCGGTTAACTATGTCACCGCTTTTAACAAAGGTTACACACCGGCATTTGAGATTATGGATGTGGAAACAGAATTTCCGGGAGGAGCGGATTTACCGGTCTACAAACCGAAAAACTATGACGGTAAAGTCCGCGGGCCGGTGCAGCTAAGGTTTGCCTTAGGCAATTCTTTAAATATTCCGGCGGTCAAACTTTTGCAGCTAATTTCGATTAAAGACATGTTGGAAACGGCTTACCGGATGGGCTTTACCACCCTTGAGCCAACAACTGCCAACGTTAACCGTTTTGGTTTGTCACTCACTTTAGGCGGCGGCGAAATTCGGCTGATTGACATGGCTTTAAGTTATTCGGCGTTTGCTAACGGCGGCTTTAAAGTTGAACCGGTAAGCATTTTAAAGGTTGAGGATAATACCGGTAAAGTCTTGGAAGAGTTTAAACCGGCCCAGGGTTCACGGGTGATCAGTGAAGCGGAAGCATTTTTAATTTCTCATATTTTGGCTGACAACACGGCCCGGTCGCTTACCTTTGGTTTAAACAGCTTATTAAATATTCCCGGACATTCTGTTTCGGTTAAAACCGGTACCACCAATGACCAGCGGGATAACTGGGCAGTCGGCTGGACGCCCGATGTTTTAGTCGGGGCCTGGGTGGGCAACAATGACAATACCCCGATGAAAACAGTTGCTTCCGGTATTTCCGGAGCCACTCCGATTTGGCGCCGGATAATGCTCACAGCCTTATCAGGCAAAACCAACCAGCCTTGGACGCCGACCAAAGACGTGGTTGAGCTGGAGGTTGACTCTGTTTCCGGATACCCGGCTCACGACGGTTACCCATCGCGCCGGGAATATTTCATTAACGGTACCCAACCCAATACCGCCGATCCGATTCATACCAAACTTAAGGTTTGTAAAGGCCAGGACAAATTAGCCTCTGACACCATGGTGGCCACCGGCGATTATGAGGAAAAAGAATACTTTGTTTTAGAGGAAACTGACCCGGCCGGAGGAACCAGAAATCGTTGGCAGGAAGCAATTGACGCCTGGATTGCCAGCCAATCTGATGGCCGCTATCACTTCCCTAAGGAGTACTGTGATTCTACAACCTCAGTTGTCGTCCAAATTGATAGTCCCTCTGACCACCAACAGGTTAACGGCAATGAGGTTGAGATTAAAGTCAAAGTTACCGCTAATCAAGACATCAAAGTGGTTGAAGTTTTCGTTGACGGCAGCTTAAAGAAAAGTTTTACCACTAAGCCTTATGAAGTGACCGTGAATTTAAGTGACGGCACCCACACGATTAAAGTCCGAGCTGAAGATAAATCAGGCAATGTCGGAGAAAGGGAAATTAAAATCGGGGTGAATAAACCCTGGGATTGGTCGCCGTCACCAACACCAACGCCTTCACCATCGCCGTTCCCTTCCCCCAGTCCCTAGAGTTTTCCTACCAGTTTAGCTTTAAATTTCCGCGACACTGTGCCAATGATGAGTTTTCTTACCGGTTGAACGTCTTTAGCGCTTAGTTGTCTGGTCAACGATTGGTAAGTTAAGTGGAAAGTAAAGTTTTGCTTGTAAATTTTAGTTAAGCTAACTTCGGCTATCAGGCGGTTTGATTGTTTAATGGCGTTTATCACCGGTCCGATAAAAGTTCGTTCTGGTAAGGTAAGCGTTAAATCCTCAATTATTGCCGGAAAGGGCGGGACAGGAGGATAAATAAAGTGACTCGTTGCCACCTCAGCTAAAGCACTGGCGTTAACGACGGCCGTCCACGCCGATTGATCAGCAGTTTTTGAAATTGAACCGATCACCTTTTCTTTGAGAATAATTTGTGCCTCTCGGTTAATTTCCAGCTTTAGGCCCAATTTTTCTCCTAAAGTCTCAATCTGGCCTTTGATCTGGACAAATTTAAATGTGGTTGAGGTTAAACCCAGCTCTTGTATTTCAATCGGCAGCTTATCTGACTTGGGGTTGGGATTAAATACGGTGCCTAGTTCAAACCAGTTTCCGGGAGTAGCCGGCAACAATGATTCAAGGATAGTGGTCCGCATATATTCAAAGTCAGAAGACATAGGGTGGAGTACTTTTAAGTGATTGCCTTCTCTTTGATTAATTAAAGTGGAAGAATAGCCTTCGGTGTAGCCAAGT
>DATEUG010000112.1:0-2344 GCA_035283225.1 Patescibacteria group bacterium
CGGCTACAATATAGCCGGTAAAACCGGAACCGCCCAGGTGGCGGTCGGGGGCAAGTACTCGTCGGAAAAAACCAACGCTTCGTTTATCGGCTTTGCTCCGGCCGATAACCCTAAGTTTGTGATGCTGGTAACTTTAAAAGAACCAAGCAGTTCTCCTTGGGCCTCAGAAACAGCCGCGCCTTTGTGGTTTCAAATTTCTCAGGAGCTTTTAAATCACTTTAACGTCGTTCCTAACCCTAACCGCTAAAGGGTCATAGTGTAAAATGTAAGGCGTGTGGCAACTAATTAAAAACTATTTTTACCATTTGCCTGAGGCGGTTTTGGCTCGTTATTTTTTCCGTTCCCCCGCCAGACGCTTAAAGATTATCGGGGTCACCGGCACTTCGGGTAAAACCACCACCGCTCATTTGATCTATCATGTTTTATTAAAAAATGGTTTTAAGGTGGCGCTAATTTCCACCATCGCCGCCAAAATTGGAGACGAGGAATTAGACACCGGCCTGCATGTGACTAACCCGGCACCGTTTCCGCTGCAAAAGTTGTTAAAAAAAGTGGCCCAAGCTAACTACGAGTATGTAGTTTTGGAAGTTACCTCTCATGGTTTGGACCAGTTTAGGGTTTGGGGGATTAAATTTGCCTATGGGGTGATTACTAACATTACTCACGAACACCTGGATTACCACCGGAACATGTTACGCTACCGCCGTGCCAAATTCCGGCTCTTAAAACAGAGTCGGATTGCCGTTTTAAACCGGCACGATGCCAGTTCTCCCGTTGCCCAGAGCCGTTTAAAGTACCCGCCTTTAATTTTTGACCAGGATACGGTTAAGGTGTTGCCCAAAACTTTGCCGGGGGACTTTAATAAAGCCAATGTGGCGGCAGCCACAGCCGTGGCCTTAGATTTAAAATTAACTTTAGATAAAATTAATGGTGCTTTAGCCAGTTTTCCCGGAATTCCCGGCCGGATGGAAATTGTTTTGAAAAAGCCATTTACCATAGTTGTCGATTTTGCCCACAAGCCGGACGCTTTGGAAAAAGCCTTGGTTAGTTTACGGGCGATGACCAAACCGGACAAAAAAGTGATTGCGGTTTTTGGATCGGCAGGCGAGCGTGACAGTTTAAAGCGGCCAATTATGGGATCAATTGCGGGCAGATTAGCCGATATCACCGTTTTAACCGCTGAAGATCCCAGAAGTGAATCGGCCGAAAATATCATTGCCCAAATTGCCGCCGGTTGGGACAAGCAGGAAAAACCAACCACCTACCGTTTGTACCAGGAACCTGACAGGCAAACAGCCATAAATCTGGCAATTAAGCTGGCTGAAACAGGTGATTGTGTCGGCTTTTTGGGCAAATCCCACGAAAAGTCGATGTGTTTTGGTAAAATAGAGTATCCTTGGGATGAGTTTAAAGCAGTTAAGAAAGCGCTTAAATTAAGGAGCAGACAATGACAAATCTTAATGCAGTCATTTTAGCCGCAGGTAGCGGCAAGCGTTTCAAGCCTTTGGTAACCAGCAAACCCTTAATCCCGGTTGGCGGCAAAACTTTACTGGAATGGATTGTTTCCGACCTTCAGGTGTTTGGAATTGAAAAGCTGGTTATTGTCGTACCTAAAAAAAATAAAGAAGTGGTGGCAAAACTTTTACCCCAAGCAAAAATTGTGGTTCAGGAAAAACCGGAAGGTATGGGTATGGCCGGGGCGATGCTGGCGGTGGTTGATTTAGCCGGACCAACAGTCGTGGTTAACGGCGATGATTTAATTGATCCGGCAATTTTTAAGGCTTTCTCTGATCAAATCGGTAAAAGCCCGGAAAAAATCGTTCTAACCGGTTTTAAAACAGAATCGGATTTGCCTGGTGGCTATTTAGAAGTAAAAGGCAGTGAAGTGGTCGGCATTATTGAAAAACCTCAAGCCGGACAGCGCCCGAGCGATTACCTAAATCTGGTGCTGCATTACTTTCCTAAAATTGAAGAGTTTGTTAAACACTTAAAGTCAGTCAAAAGCGATAATGATGATGTTTATGAACAGGCCTTAAACGAGGGCTTAAAGCACGCCCCGGCTGTCCTGGTTAAGGCTGAAGGCTATTTTCAGCCGCTTAAATACCCGCATCATCTTTTAGATATCACCGCTTTGGTTTTAGCCAAAAGGCTTGATCCTGAAAAATTAATCGACCCGTCAGTCAAGATTATGGAGGGAGCGGTGGTGAAAAACAGTTATCTGGGCCCGAATGTTGTCATCGGCAATAACTGCCTGGTACGGGATTCAATCATTGAAGCCGGCAGCGTCGTTGGCTTTAATACAGAAATTGCCAGAAGCTATGTTGGTCCCAAGAGCTGGTTTCAC
>DATEUG010000113.1:0-2293 GCA_035283225.1 Patescibacteria group bacterium
TGCCCAATTTCTGGAAGACTTTTTTTCGGTCCAATTTAAGTTCTTCAGGATTGACATTTTCCGCCACCAGATCGCCGGCAACTTCAATTTTTTTTGGATTTAGGCCGATCCGCACCAGCTGTTTTTTAATATACGGTCCGACCACGGCTATTTTGTCGGCCAGATCATAAGGGTTAATTTCAGTAAAGTCCAAAATTGTGTTCGGCGAAGCCAAGACCGAAGGCGCTTTTGATCGTTTGGCCAATCCGGCTAAAGTTAATTCTGTAAAACGAACATCAGATACTACCACTACCCCCTTCGGTTTCAACTCCCTGAATAATTCTTTACCGGCAGCCAAATACAATTGTCCCAGTAAAAGCGACTTTTTAATCATCGGTTCAGCCGCCTCCAAGGTGATTTGATAAAACAAATCTTCAAGATTCTTTGCTTGGCCACCGACCGACCGATTAAACTCAAGGTTTTTGGGTTCAAAGCCGTCGGGTAAAAAACTGGCCAAGTAAGTGTGTTTGGCGCCGCTAAAATACAAATTATTGAGAGACACCGCCAAATTGTTAATGTCGGTAACCAGCAGCGGTTTTTCGCCCAGGGATTCCAGGCGCCGGTAAAGCGGCATCAGGCTTTTTAAGTGACGATAAAAATCAGCGCTTAATAAAACTGACCGCTGCCTTATCGCCGGATTGATTTTTGGCAAGCGACTCTGCCCTAAGAAAGCATCCAGTTTTAATTGATACTCGCGGTTTAAAAGCCATTTTTGTAAGCTTTTTTGGAGCCAGCTGAAACTGAATAAGGTTAATTTTGTCAGGGGAATTTTTCTCTGTCGGGTAACCAAAGCCGCGGTTTCTTCGTGAACCGATTGGCCTAGAACAAAAACTCTGTCGGGCCTAATCTTATCGATTAGCTCACTGTAAAGATCAGCATAAATAAAATAATGGTAAGCCAGATAGATTGTTAGCTTGGTAATAAATAAATTGGTCAATTCGGGTTGATTGATAGTTTTGGCCAGTCGTTTGGTCGCTGCCCAGTACTGCTGTCTGTTTTTAGCGTAGTTAATAGTTGATAATTCGTTGCCGTAGTAGAAATAATCTTTATTGGTAAAGCCAATGTCGTTGGAAGTTAAAACTACCACTTTATAAAACAGCCTTAAGCCTAAGATCGCCAAGTTTAATCTTAATTTAAGCCAGGCGATATAAAGACGGCTGTAGGTTTTTCCCAAAATTCTGGTCAGGCCCTGGATTTTCACCACATCTTCAGTAATAATCAATGCAGTTCGCCTCATGTAAAGGCATTATAACCTATGCTGACTGTCAGAATTATTCCTAAACTTGAAGTCAAAAACGAAAACTTAATTAAAGGGATTCATTTGGAGGGTTTAAGGATTGTCGGTAAACCGCAGCTCGCGGCTCTAAAATACGCCGCCGATGGCGCTGACGAGTTAATTTACATAGATTTGGTGGCCAGTTTGTATCAGCGGGACAACTGGCTTAACATTGTTAAACGAACCGCCGAGCAAATTTACATTCCTTTAACCGTCGGCGGCGGGATTAAATCGGTTGATGATGCCCGGTTGTTTTTACGGGCCGGAGCGGATAAAGTTGCCATCAATACGGCAATTATTAAAAACACTAAACTAGTCACCGCTGTTGCCAGAAAATTCGGTTCGCAAGCAATGGTGGCTTCGCTCGAGGTTCAAAAAAAACTTGACGGCAGTTATGAAATCTATACCGACAGTGGCCGGACGCCGACCGGAGTTAACCCCATACCTTGGGCCAAAGAAGTGGAAAAATTGGGAGCCGGAGAGATATTGTTAACCTTTATTCATCAAGACGGCACTTATCAAGGATATGATCTGGATTTGTTAACAAAAATTTCCTCGGCAGCAAAAATCCCGGTTATTGCCAGCGGCGGGGGCGGATCGATTGATGATTTGATTGCCGCTGTAACTTTAGGGAAAGCCGACGCTTTAGCCATTGCCTCTTTGCTCCACTTTAATAAATTAAATATTGGCGAAATTAAGCAGGGCTTAAAAAAAGCCAAAATTCCGGTACGCTTATGAGTAATAAAATCGCTTTAATTGATTACGGCTTGGGCAATTTGTTTTCCGTTGCCCGGGCGCTAACTTTTGCCAAAGCGGACTGGTTTTTTGCTAATAAACCAGGTGAACTGAAGCGGGCAGATAAACTGGTTTTGCCCGGCGTTGGCGCTTTTGCTGACGGGATGAAAGGTCTAAAAGCCAAAAAACTGGATAAGGCTATCAAGGCAGAGGTTGACAAAAACAAACCCATTCTAGGCATTT
>DATEUG010000114.1:0-2121 GCA_035283225.1 Patescibacteria group bacterium
AAAACTGTTTATGACGCGGCCAAGTTTTTGTCGGTCATGGCCGGCCGGGACGAGAAAGACGCTACCACCGCTGATTTACCGGTACCCCAATATCATTTGAATTTAGAGACCGAAAAAAAATTCACCCTGGGATTGATTAAAGAATATTTTGAGGGATTGGATAAAAAATTTACTAAAGTGATTGAAACGGCGGTAAAGAAATTAGAAGCAAAAGGTCATAAGATTAAACAATTATCGATTCCGGCGGTTAAATACGCTTACCCGATGTACTGCTTGACTGTGTTTGCAGAAATTGCTTCAAATTTATCCCGTTTTGACGGCATCAGGTACGGATACGATCGTGACCGGTTTGGCGAGGAAGCCAAACGCCGGATTATGATCGGCACCCATTCGGCCTCGTCAGGGTATGCCGATCAATATTACAACCAAGCCATGGTCGGCAGAAAAATGTTGACTTACCAGTTTAAGCAAGCTTTGGAAACGGTTGATGCTTTTATCGGCCCGGTCTTTCCCTTCCCGCCATTTAAAATCGGCGAAAAAGAAACTGATCCCTTAAAAATGTATTTGTCCGATGTTTTGACGGTTCCGGCGAACCTAACCGGACAACCGGCAATGTCAGTACCGATTGATTTTGTTGACGGTATGCCCAACGGCCTACAGGTAATTTGCAAGCATTTTGACGAGCAAACGATGTTTCAGATTGCCTCTCAGGTAGAACAGGAATACCAGATGTATAAAATTAGACCTAAGCTGATATGAAACAGAAGTTGCAGCCAACGATTGGTTTGGAAATTCATGTGGAACTAAAAACTAAATCAAAAATGTTTTGCGGCTGTCCGGCCGACCATTTTGGGAAAAAGCCCAATACCCAAACTTGCCCGGTATGTTTGGGTTTGCCCGGCGCTTTGCCCGTGCCGAACCAGAAAGCAATTGACTGGACAATCATGATCGGTTTAGCCTTAGATTGCCAAGTCAATCGGGAGTCAACCTTTGACCGCAAACACTATTTTTACCCGGATTTAGCCAAAGGTTTTCAGATTTCTCAGTACGACGATCCGTTTTGCTTTAAAGGTAAATTGAAGTTGACCTCAGGTAAAGTGATCAGAATTACCCGGGTGCATTTGGAGGAAGATACGGGTAAATTATTACATCGTCAGGTCAACGGCGAAAAAGTCTCTTTAGTCGATTTTAACCGCTCCGGGGTGCCCCTCGTGGAGATTGTCACTGAACCTGATTTATCTTCTGGCGAAGAAGCGAAAGAGTTTTTGAAAAAACTCCGGGACATACTTAGGTCTTTAGGTGTATCCGATTGTGATATGGAAAAAGGTTCGATGCGCTTGGAACCAAATATCTCCTGGAGTCGATCAGTGAATGATCTGGCCAGTTATAAAGTGGAAATTAAGAACTTAAATTCTTTCCGCTTTGCAAAATCAGCCATCAACTACGATTTGGAGCGCCAGAAAAAAATGCTGGATCACGGAGAAACTCCGATTCAGGAAACCAGAGGTTATGATCCGTCAAAAAGAATGACTGTTCCTCAGCGGGTTAAAGAAACTGCGGCCGACTATCGCTATTTTCCCGAACCGGATATCCCACCTTTAGTTTTAAGCCAGGAATATATTGAGGCCTTAAAAGACAAACTGCCGAAACTGCCGGAAGAAACAGCCTTAGAGCTGGTGACAAAATACGGCTTAAAACCGGAGTCAGCTGCGGCTTTAGCCAAAGACCCAGCCAAGCTAAGTTACTTTAACCAGCATGTTGATAAAGCCAAACCCCAGGATCTAGCCAATATGATTATTAATAAAAAAGTGGATTTGTCTAAATCCCTAGAAGGCCAATTAAAACAGCCGGCCGATGCAGTCGATGAAGCCATTATTGATAAAGTTTTAAAGGAAAATGCCGATGCTGTCGCTAAGTACAAAGCCGGCAAAACCCAGGTGATTGGTTTTCTGGTGGGCCAAGTGATGAAAGCTGTTGGCGGAGCGGCCGACCCGGGTAAAGTGATGGTAATACTTCGTGATAAGATGAGCTAATGGCAGATTTCGTTCACCTTCACGTCCACTCCGAATACTCTTTACTTGACGGTTTATCCAAATTTGACGACCTGATCGTTAGGGCCCA
>DATEUG010000115.1:0-5161 GCA_035283225.1 Patescibacteria group bacterium
ATCTTTAACCCACGGCAGCTTAGATTTTTGGATTACTTTTCGTGAAGGATTAAGAGTGGAAGAGTATGCCGAGATTCTGGCGGAAAAATCTGATATTGACGCGATCGAGTTTATTCTGGCAGCCAAACCGTTTGAGGGGCAGTTATTCCCCGACACTTATTTAATTCCCCAAACAGCCTCGCCTCAGGACGTGGTTGATATTTTAGTCTTCACCTTTGAGAGAAAAAGCCCGACGCAAGATCAGGACACAATTATTATTGCCTCCTTGATTGAAAGGGAAGCCAGGCACGTCCAAGACAGACTTTTGGTTTCCAGCGTTTTACATAACCGCCTCAATTTAGGCATGGCCTTACAAATTGACGCTACTGTTCAATATGTTATCGGCGAAAAAGACGATTGGTGGCCAAACAATTTAACCCGGGAGCAGTTAGCGATTAAGTCACCCTACAATACCTACCTTAATGCAGGATTGCCCCCTCAACCCATTGCCAATCCTGGCTCGGATTCTTTAGAAGCAGCCCTAAACCCGGCTGAAACTGATTATCTTTACTACCTTTCTGATTCAGCCGGCTTTAATCATTACGCCACCGATTTAGAAGGGCACAATCAAAACATCGTCGAGTTTTTGAAGTAGAATCAAACTATGAAGAAAGATTGGTTAATTTTTGGAGCCATAGGCGCTTTAATCGGCGGACTGATTGTTTGGAACTTAACCGCTTCGGACGTTATCTATCCTGGCAGCCGCCCGGGTACGACGATAAATAATTCCGCTATTGACGCTCACTTTATCGAGCAAATGATTCCTCATCACGAAGACGCCATTACCATGGCCAACTTGGCTCTAGAAAAGTCTGACAACCAAGACATTAGAAACCTTGCCACCAATATTATTGCTTCTCAGGGTAAAGAAATTAAGCAAATGCAAGATTGGTATTTAAGCTGGTTTGGCAAACTGGTGCCGACCAGTGATGTGGTTATGTCCGGCCACATGATGCAGGGAAGTGGAATGCACATTGGGATGATGGGCAATCAAACCGATATTACTAAACTTGAGCAAGCCGCCAATTTTGATCAGCTGTTTTTGGAACAAATGATTCCTCACCATCAGATGGCGGTAATGATGGCCTCGATGCTGGAGTCAGCCACCAATAGAGAAGAAATGAGACAGTTGGCTGGGGCGATTATCCAAGCTCAAACAACTGAAATTGAATTAATGAGATCCTGGTTGGAATAATTAAAATCCCGCTTGACAAAGTTTTTGCTATATAATATATTCGGAATATCGAATATGTATCTAACGGTATTTGAGACTCAGGCAAATTTGCTTCAGGCATTGGCCCACCCTAAGCGGCTGGAGATTTTAAATTTGCTCGCCCAAAAAAATTTGACGGTCACCGAGATTTATTCGATGCTGGACTTACCCCAAGCAAATATCAGCCAGCATTTAACTAAACTTCGTCAGTCCGATGTGGTCGCTACCAAAAGGATCGGTAAGGAAATTCTTTACCGATTAAAAAACAGAAAAATAGGCCACTTTTTACCCAAAAGTAACTTGATTAAACTTGGACCCCTTGTTCACGATCCGGTTTGTCACATGCAGCTGTCACCAAAAACAGCGGTGTTTAAGCATCAGCATCAAAATAAAACATATTACTTTTGTGCCTCTGGTTGTCATCAACAATTTATGAAACACCCCGCAAAATATCTATGAAGTGGATATTATTTTTAGCCTTAATTTTGGCTCTGGGCTACTGGTTTTTCACCAGACCAATGCCGGGTGAAGGTATGGCAGATCAGGGAGCGGAACACGTTACCGACATCGCCGGTTTTACCTACAATTCTAACCCGCCTACGTCAGGACCTCATTTTGAAGACTGGACGCGCCCGGGATTTTACGAACAAAGTTTAAACGACGGTAATTTAATTCACAGCCTGGAACACGGTTATATTATTGTCAGCTTTAACTGCGCCGCGGTTACCAACTGCGATCAACTCAAAAGCGATTTAAAAAACTTTTTTGATCGGCACGACCAAGAACGTTTAATCATTGTCGCCCGACCGCAGTTGGATGTACCGGTAGCCTTAACCGCCTGGAGAAGATTATTGAAATTAAAGAGCTGGGATGAAACTCAAGCCGAGGCCTTTTTTAAGACTTGGCATAACTTAGGTCCGGAAAGGACAATGGAATGAAATTTAATAAGTTGATTGTCGGTTTCGTATTGCTCACCGCGGTAATAATCGGCGGCGGCAGTTATTTGATTGCCAAAACCAGCGCTCCTCAATTAGCTGCCGATCAAGCCGCTCAGGCAAATGTAACGGAAACCAGCTTTGATTGGGGGACAATCGGGATTAACGATGGTATTGTCGAAAAAACTTTTACCATTACGAATAACGGTGCCGGCCCCTTAAAACTAGCTGGTGTCGTTACCTCCTGCATGTGTACTACTGCTCAAGTGAAGACTAGCGACAGTCTGAGTCCGGCCTTTGGGATGCATCAAAAGTCCAGCTGGAGTGAGCAGGTTGAGCCGGGGCAAAGCGCTGATTTAATTGTTGCTTTTGACCCAGCCTTTCATGGGCCTTCAGGCGTGGGGGCGATTACCAGAATAGTGACCGTGGACACCAATGATGCCAGTCAGCCTCAATTAAGTTTTACTTTAACCGCCAATGTCGTTAACTAAGAAGTTTAAAAAAATCCCGGCAGTTTTAGTGGCTTTTTTGGTCTTTGACGCCCTGGCCTTGGGTGCCTTCGGCAGTTATTACTTGGCCCAGCGCTCATTTGCCAAGAAAATGGCTCAAATTGAATCCCAAAACCCGGAGAATCTGGTTAAAGATGCCACCGCCAAAGTGCTGCCGGCAGTGGGTTACACCACCAGTTTAAGCTGGGGAGAAATAGGACCCAAATTAATCGCCTCCGGGGTGATTGATTGGGAGCAATATAAAGACTATTTTGATGGACTTGATATTTTTTCCGGTCCGACCAACGAGAAGATTGCGATTAATGAACAAAACTCACGGGCTTTAGTTAATACGCTTTGGGCCTTGGGATTAGTTAACAAAAGCAAAGTTTTAGATGAGGGTCCGATGAAAACCAGCGGAACCGATCCCGGCAATTTTGCCTCTACCGGCGGCTGGACCTTGGGTAAAAAAGAGGCCATGGCGCTTTACTCGAGTGAGTCGTTAATTCCTTTAACCGAAAAACAGCAAGATTTGGTTCAAATGATTGCCGCTAATGTTTATAGACCCTGCTGCGGCAACTCGGTGGCTTTTCCCGACTGCAATCACGGCATGGCCGCCCTAGGTTACATTGAACTGGCGGTTTATAGCGGTCTATCCGAAGAGCAAATTTACAAAGATTTACTGGTTTTTAACTCTTTTTGGTTCCCCCAAACTTATGTGGAGATGGCCGTTTACTTTCAAAAGCAGCAGAATTTAGACTGGGATAAAGTGGATGCCAAGACTGCTCTTTCCTACGATTACTCTTCCGCTGCCGGGGCGGCTAATATTTCAAAGCAAGTCCAAAACGTTCCCGGCCTTCAAAGCCAAGGCGGCAGTTGTGGGGCGTAAATTATTTTTGGCGCTTGCCGGCTTGATTTTGGCGCTTAGCATTTTCTGGTTTAGCCGACCAAAGCCGCCGATTGCCTATCAGAATATTTCGGTGACTGAATTTGATGCGATTTTGGCCAAGTCAGACCCGTTTGTGGTCGACGTCCACACGCCGGAGCAAAAACATCTTGCCGGGACTGACGTTTTTATTGACTATACCCAAATTGGCAACCGTTTGTACGCCTTCCCTGCAGACAAAAATGCCGAAATTCTAGTTTACTGCCGCACCGGTTCGATGAGCCAAACTGCCTCACAAGTTTTAATCAATGCCGGCTATACCAACGTTAAAAATCTGGTCGGAGGGGTGACTGCCTGGAGAGAACAGCACCAGGGAATTTTTCTTTCCCCCGCAACTTACGATTTAGGCACAGTGATTTACGGCGATGTTGCCTCGACCGATTTTACTCTGCAAAATAGCACTGATAAGGAAATAAAGTTGACTAAAGTTTCCACCTCCTGTTCTTGCACCAAGGCATCTCCGCAGCAAACAACCATTGCGCCATGGGAAACTACCACCATTAGCGTGACTTTTGACCCGGCGGTTCATAAAGATGACACTGATTTGGGGGATATTACCAGAACCATTTATCTTGATACCAATCACCCTAACTTTGACCATTTAACCGCTACTATTACCGCCAGAGTAATTAAAAAATAACAAAACTGATATGTTTTACAAAATTTCTTTAATCGCCGCTTTTATTGCCGGCATGGTGGCTTTGTTTGCCCCCTGCTGTATCTCTTATTTGTTGCCGGCCTATTTAGGCAACATTTTCAAAGAAAAAAAACAGGTGATTTTAATGACCTTAGTTTACTCCTTGGGGATTTTTGTGGTGTTGCTACCGGTAGTTTTAGGGGCCCAGATTTTAGCGAGCTGGTTTTTTAAACTTCATGATCAAACTTATCTTTTCGGCAGCATCTTATTAATCGGGGTGGCGTTTTTGTCCTTATTTGGCATTAAATTACCTATGCCCCACTTTAGCTATCAAACTAAAGGCGGGAAACCTGACGTTATTTCTACTTTTATTTTGGGTTTATTTGCCGGAGTCACCTCGGCTTGCTGTGCGCCGGTGTTACTGGGAGTAATTACTTTAAGCTCTTTAACCTCAAGTACGGCTTTGGCCTTGGGGGTTGGAGGCGCTTACGTTTTAGGCATGGTCACCCCTTTGTACCTCACAGCTTTATTTATCGATAAATTCAATCTTTTAAGCAAACCGTGGTTAAAAACCAAAGTCACCCAAATAAATTTGGATGATAAAATTTATCCGATTTTTGCCTCTAACCTTATTGCCTTTGTCATTTTTATGCTCGCCGGTTTGGCGATGATGGTTTTAACTTTACAAGGCAGGTTGGGAATGACCGCGTCGCAAGCGATTTTAAGCCAAACGATTAATAACTTTGCCTTTAAAATCACTGCGGTTACCGGCAACCCCTGGCTTAATTTAGGCTTTGCGGCAGGAGCGTTATATTTAATTTATCAACTAGTTAGGAGGGGTTTAAAATGACCGTTTACACCTGTCCGATGCATCCTAAGGTTCGTCAATCAGGACCAGGGAGA
>DATEUG010000116.1:0-4449 GCA_035283225.1 Patescibacteria group bacterium
ACCGGCCGGCGATTAAAAACAGCAGCAGCAGCCAGCCGGCCATAAACCAGTTATAAAGCTTAAACTTTTCCTGTTTAAACTTGGTTAACATCAGAGAAATTAAAGCCAAACCCAAAACATACCAGCCGTCAGCAAAGCCGCCGTAAAAGTGGGGTTTGGTAATCTCATCAAAAAATGAATTGACAAAAGCGCCTCTGACGCCTTGGTTGGTAATTGTCTGCCAGAAGAAGGCTTTGCCGGTTAAAAAGCCATAGCCAAGATAAGCCAGGATTGAGACGATACCCCCGCCGATGAACCTGAAAGCCGACTGTTTTTGTTTTTGCCACCAAAGCCAGCCGGCAAAAATAAACGGGACGCCAAAGCCCGGGATTTTCATCCAGCCGACGAGTGCTGCCAAAACCACTGCCAGGCGCAGTTTTTTATTCAATAATGCCAAAAGCGCCGCTAAAAACACCGGGGTTAAAAAGTTCTCTAAAAATGACTGTCGGTGGGCAACGACAAAATAAGGCACGGTTGATATAAATACCAGCGACCATAGGGCAGTTTTGCGGCCAAAAAGCTGCAACGCGAGTAAATAGGTTAGCCACAAGGTAAAAATGCTGGCAATGATTGCCGGAAACCGGACAATAATTTGGGGAATCAGTTCAAAGGTCCGGTAGCCCAATAATTTAGCCGGCAAGGCAATTAATAATGTGGCCAGAGGCGGGTGATCGAGCCAGGGCTTAACTAACTTCAAACCGAAGCGGTCAATCGGCTGGTAGTCCATGAATTGGCTTCTCCAGATCAAAGCCGGGTTGTCTTTATCAAAAATTGAGTGTGAAGCCGGCGACAAGGGATTTTCGTAAAGACTTAAACCTGCCCAAGCGTAAAATAAGCCGTCATCATTGTTATCAACCGGGTAAACATCGACTTTATAGGCCCTTAAAACTACCCCGAGTAACACCAAAAACCAGATCAGGGATAATGCTATAATTGCCGTAAAGCGGCGCATATGACTGATTATAGACTATCCCGATTGAACCTTTTAGCCCTTATTGGCGTCATAATTTTGGCTACCTGGTTTTTATTAAGACAGCTTTTTGTCTTTTCCGATTACAACCGGGCACCGATTGACCTTAAAGCTTTACTGAAGAGGCCGGTTGAGACGGGAGAGATTGATAATCAGACGGCGGCTGCCACTGTGGTTTGTGAGCAAAAATGCAGTTTTCTAGTGGGAGAAAAATTAATTCCCGCCCGGTTAAGCAACGATGCTGCCGGCCAATTACTCCAGCTAAACCTTCATTTTGTAGACACTAAGAGAGGCTTAATCGGCTACGACAATGCTTCCGTTAATAATCCTGAGTTTTATGTGGTCAGCTTTGATAAAGAGCTAATTCAATCAATCCAGCTGGATTTAAATCATCAGCGCCGCTTAGAGTTTGTCGGCTACTACCCGACAGCAGGCTTGATTGGTTTTCATTCGAGCGACGGCACTGATTGGTTATACTCGGCTTTAAGCCCTAATCTGATTAAGCAATGAAACTATCAATTATTATCCCCAGCTTTAATGAAGCGGCGACAGTGGCTAAGGCTATTAACCGGGTGAAAAAAGCCAAGCTGGTCGGTACCAGCAAAGAAATTATTGTCGTTGATGACGGTTCGACTGACGACACTAGTAAGAAGTTAAAAAAAATTACCGGGATTACTAAAATAAGGTTGGCTAAAAATCAGGGCAAGGGTGCAGCCATCAAAGCCGGTTTGGCTAAAGCCACAGGGGATTACGTTTTAATCCAGGATGCAGATTTAGAGTATGACCCGGCTGATATTAATTTACTCTTAAAGCCGGTTTTATCGGGTCAAGCAGAGGTGGTTTACGGCTCAAGATTTTTGGGCCCTCACAAAAATATGCTTTTTTGGCATCAGCTGGGCAACCAATTTTTGTCAACGCTTACTAATATATTTTTTAACACCACTTTGTCGGATATGGAAGTGGGCTATAAATTAATGCCGACAAAGTTATTAAAATCTTTAAACTTAACTGAAAAGCGGTTTGGTTTTGAACCGGAAGTGACGGCCAAAATTTTGAAGCGGGGAATCCGGATTTTCGAAGTGCCGATTTCATATTCAGGCCGTGAGTTTAATGAGGGCAAAAAAATTACCTGGAGGGACGGTGTTCAAGCCTTATGGTTGGTACTAAAGTATCGCTTTCTGTAGTTTTAACCACTTTTAACGAAGCTGATTATTTGGCTGACTGCTTAGACTCGGTCAAACAGCTAGCTGATGAGATTATTGTTGTTGACGGCAGTTCAACCGACAAAACCAGAGAAATTGCCAGACGTTTTGGGGCCAAAGTGGTTAAAGTTAAAAATCTGCCGATGTTTCACACCAACAAGCAAAAGGCAGTTGATCTGGCCACAAAGGATTGGATTTTACAGCTGGATGCTGACGAACAGGTGAGTCTCGAGTTGGTCAGTGAAGTTAAAACCGCAATTAATTCCGACGCTAAGTTTGCCGGCTATTATTTACCCAGAAAAAACTGGTTTTTAAGCCGGTTTCTGACGAAAGGCGGCCAGTACCCTGATTATGTGATTCGCTTGTTTAAAAACGGTGTCGGTCATTTTCCCCAAAAGTCGGTTCATGAGCAGATTGTGATTGACGGTCCGATAGGCAATCTAAAAAATCATTTAATCCATTATGCCGACCGGGAATTTTCCCGCTATTTAACCCGGTTTAACCGCTATACAGATCTCGAATCCGAGAATCTGTTTCGAGCCGGCGAGAAACCCCACTTGGGCCAAGCAATTAGTTATCTTATCTTCAAACCCGTTGGTTGGTTTTTATTAACTTATTTTCGGCACAAGGGCTTTGTTGACGGGCTGCCCGGTTTTATTTTTGCTTTAATGTCGTCATTGCGGTTTCCGGTTACCTGGTTTAAGTTGTGGGAGAAAACTTATGCGCGTTAGCCTGGATACCGGCGCCATAACTCCTCTGGATGCTAATCGGGGGATCGGCGTTTACGCCGGCCAATTGAGCCAAAGGCTGCCTCAAATGGTTAAAGTCGTTTCTGTTAACAATAGTCCTGACATTATTCACTGCTTGGTATTCAAACTCTTTTCAGGCAAATCCATTCCTTTAGTTAAAAGCATTCCTACTGTAGTCACCATTCATGATTTAATCCCGCTTAAATATCCTCAAGCTTATCCGCCAGGTTTAAGGGGAAGATTCAGATGGCTTAAACAAAAACGGGAATTGAACCTTGCGGCGGCAATTATCACTGATTCTCAGGCTTCAAAACAAGACATTATTAAATTTACCGGAATTAATCGGGATAAAATTAAGGTAATTTATTTAGCCGCTGATGAAATTTTCCGGCCGGCAAGGGGTGAAAACAAATATAAATTGCCGGAAAAGTTTGTGCTTTATGTCGGTGATTTAAATTGGAATAAAAATATTGTGGCTTTAACCAAAATTTGCTTAGACTTGAATTACCCTTTGGTGGTGGTTGGCCGTCAGGCAGTCGAAACCGATTACGATCGTAAGCATCCGGAAACACGAGAGTTGGTTGAGTTTCAAAGATTAGCCAATTTAAACTCTAAAAAAATTATTCGCCTGGGGGTAATGCCGGTAAAAGATCTGGCCGGAATTTATAATCTGGCCACGGTTTATGTCCAGCCCAGCCGGGATGAAGGCTTTGGTTTGCCGGTACTGGAGGCGTTAAGCTGCGGTTGCCCGGTCTTGTCGTCAGGGAAAGGATCACTACCCGAGATTACCGGTAAGGCAGCACTTACGTTTAACCGCAACAATTTAAAACGGGTTTGGCAAAACCAGGATTTAAGAAGTAAGCTAGGGCAGGCGGGAATTACTCAAGCCAAAAGGTTTTCCTGGGATAAGACAATTAAAGAAACTGTAAAGGTCTATGAAAAAATTCTCTAAACCATTTGTTAAATTTTTGCTGCTGGCTATACTGGTCAGGATTTTCTTACAGTTGGTAGCCACGATCGCCATTTCCCGTCTGCCGTTTTTGCCATCCTACCCTCATTGGGACATCACCTTAATTGATAAGGGGCCGGAATGGTTGTGGTTTTGGGGCGGTTTTGACGGAGTGCATTATTTAAACATTGCCGAAAAAGGTTATGAATACGGCTTGACCCAGGCATTTTTTCCTTTGTACTCGATAATGATTCGGGCCTTGACCGCGATTATCCGTAACCCATTATGGGCAGCGTTAATTATCAGTCACTTAAGCTTGATCGGTTTTTGCTATTATTTTATTAAACTGGGCCGGTTGGATTTTAAGTTAAAGCAAATCAGCTGGGCCTGGCTATTATTATTAATTTTCCCGACAGCTTTTTTCCTGTTTGGTGTTTACACCGAGTCGTTGTTTTTACTTTTGGCAGCCGCGGCCTTTTATTATGCCCGCAAGCAGCAATTTTGGTTGTCTGCTTTATTGGCGGGATTAGCTAGTAGTAC